>JAZUBJ010000128.1:0-18862 GCA_045638445.1 Bacilli bacterium
CTTTGGTATCTATTATTCTTTGGTTTTTAGAACCTCTAAATACACAATCTAAACTTTTTTGTTCAAGTATAAATGGTCCATCTATTAAAACATCAATTGTTTTTAAGAATTCTTTTATTTTTGGATTGTTTTTTGACATTGATATTAAAACTTCATAAGTAAAACCGGTATAGCACCATATAGACATTTTTTTTGTTTTTATGTATTTGGCAAGTTCAAGACAAGCATCTACTTGATATAATGGATCTCCTCCTGAAAATGTAATTCCGTCTTGTCCTTCTAGTGCATCAATCTCTTGTTTTACTTCTTCAATATCTAATTCAAATCCTTCATCAAAAGAATGTGTCTGCGGATTGTGACAGCCAGGGCACTTATGCGAGCACCCTTGTGTCCAAATCACTGTTCTTATGCCTTCTCCATCTACTATGCTATCTTGCATAAGTACTGGGGTAGCTAATTTTATTTTCATTATTTGTTAGACATTAAGCCTTCTGTACCGTGTTTTACTCTATCTCTTACTTCAGCTTTTTTACCATTATTAAATCTATCTACTGTTCCTACTAAATATCCTGTAATTCTTCTTATTCTTTCAAAACCAACACCCTCACCAACTAATTTTTCTTTAACTTCTTCTTTCATTTTTATTTCCTCCTTTTTTAACAATTACAACTATTTTTATATTCGTTTACTCTTTCAATCGGAACTCCTTCTTCTGACTTTCTTCCACATCCAGGGCAAATGTCTCCGATTACTCCAACATAACCACATACTGGATCTCTATCTACTGGGTGGTTAATTGCAGCATATCCCATATCATTTTCATACATTGTTCTTACTATTCTTTCAAATGCGTCAATATTATTTGTTGTATCTCCATCTAATTCGATATAACTAATATGTCCTGCATTTGTATATTTATGATATGGTCCTTCTTTTTTTATTTTATTTACAATTGAAATATTATAGTGTACTGGTACATGGAATGAGTTTGTATAGTATTCTCTATCTGTTACACCTTTAAGTTTTCCATAAATACTTCTATCAATTGCAACAAATCTTCCACTTAATCCTTCTGCTGGTGTTGCAAGACAAGTAAAGTTTAGATTGTATTCTTTGCAGTATTCATCGCATCTTTCTCTCATGTGTTTAACAATTTCAATACCTAATTTTTGTGCTTTAGCACTTTCACCATGATGTTCTCCAATTAACGCTTTTAATGTTTCAGCAAGTCCTATAAATCCGATAGATAATGTTCCGTGTTTTAATACTGTTCTTAATTTAGAATTACTTTCTAATTTTTCACTATTAATCCATACATGTGATCCTAATAAGAATTTAAAGTTAGCTCTTGATTTACCACATTGACATTCAAATCTTTGTAGTAATTGTCCTTTTACTAAATCCATTATTTCATCAAGTTCTTTATAGAATGCTTTCATGTCAGCTTTATCTCTTTCACCAAGTGCGATACCGTGTTTAATACCAAGTCTTGGTAAGTTAATTGATGTAAAACTTAAATTTCCTCTTCCTGGAGTCACTTGTGGTCCACATACGTTTGCTAGAACTCTAGTTCTACATCCCATATAACCAACCTCTGTATTATAATCACCTTCAACTAAAAGTGCTTTGTTGAAGCTTGAATCTAAGAAAGAGAAGTTAGGGAATAATCTTTTAGCTGATACTCTACATGCTAATCTAAATAAATCATAACTTGGATCTTCTTTATTATAGTTAACTCCTTCTTTTACTTTGAAAATTGAAATTGGGAATATTGGTGTTTCTCCGTGACCTAATCCTGCATCTGTTGCAAGTAAGTAATTTTTGATTACCATTCTTCCTTCTGGGCTTGTATCAGTACCGAAGTTTACACTACTAAATGGTACTTGTGCTCCAGCTCTTGAGTGCATTGTATTTAAATTATGAATGAATGCTTCCATAGCTTGATATGTTGCTCTGTCTGTTTTTGCTAAAGCATTTTTATAGCATTCTTCAAATATTTCTTTTAATCTATCACTTTTAGCTGTGTAATCATTAAATAGATCTATTTCAAATTCAATGCTTTCTAATTTATTAATAATATCTACGATTTTATCAAAATTAACAAACCCTAAGAATCCTTCAAAGTCTATCATATTATATAGTGCTTGTTTAAATTCTTTTTTGAATGTTTTTAGTACACCTGGAGCCATATAGTAATCAAATGCTGGAATACTTTGTCCGCCGTGTTGTTCATTTTGGTTTGCTTGTATTGCAATTGCTGCTAATGCGGAATATGATGCAATACTATTTGGTGTTCTTAAATATCCGTGTCCTGTTGAGAAACCACTTTTAAACAATTTATTTAAATCTATTTGTGTACAAGTTGTTGTTCCCATTGCCCAGAAATCTAAATCATGAATATGAATAAATCCTTCATCATGACTTCTTGCATATTTATTATCCATTAAGTATGCTTTTGCAAATTCTCTTGAAACAGTTGATCCAAAGTGAAGCATTGTTCCCATTGGTCCATCTCCATCAACATTTGCATTTTCTCTTTTACTATTTTCTTCACCAGCACTTTTAAGTCCAAGTGATTCAATAGATTTAACAAATTTATGTTGTTGTTTTACTACAAATGCTTCTCTTGATGCAGCTCTTCTTTCTCTATATCCTTTAAATGATTCAAGTACATCATCATGTTTAGTTTTCTTTAAAATTACTTCGATAGCATCACTTACATCTTCAATTCCAATTGTTTTTCTGTCTTTAAATTCTTTTTTAATGTAATCAAGAACTTTCTCTTTTACTTTATTTACTTCTTTTTCGTCATATTCTTCATAAACGCTGTCAAAACCTTTTTTAATAGCTAGTGCAACTTTAGTGTCACTAAATCCTACTCTTTGACCACTACGTTTAACTACAACGATTTCATCAAAAAAATCTTTTTCCATTATTATTACCTCTACCTTCTATTCAATAAATTAATCACATTTAATTTACTGATAAAACTATATCATATATCACAATGTTTTTTGAATACTTTTTTTGAAAAAATAAAAAATTTTACATCTTGACTTTTTTAAAAAATATGCTTAAAAAACATTACCACTTGAAAGTAAGCCAAAAAGTAAAATTTATATTAATTTGTTCGCTTTACATTATTAATTAAATATTATTATTTTTTATAAATTCTCTTAATATTTTTATAAGTGCTCTTTTTTCTATTCTAGAAACATAACTTCTAGATATATTCATTGTATCTGCTATTTCTTTTTGTGTTTTCTCTTCTTCTCCCATTAAGCCATATCTCATTTTAATTATTTTTAGTTCTCTTTTATTTAAAACATTTAAATATTTTTTTAGATTTTCTATATTATCTTTTAATTCTATTTTTTTGCTTATATCTTCATCATCTGTTTCAATCATTTCTATTAAACTTATTTCGTTTCCATCAATAGTTTTTGCTATTATGTCATTTAAACTTATAACATTGTTATTTTTTTTGTTACTTCTAAAATACATTAATATTTCATTTTCAATACATTTTGCTGCATATGTAGTTAATTTTACTCCTTTGTCTTTATTATATGAGTCTATTCCTTTTATTAATCCAATCGTTCCTATACTTATTAAGTCATCACTATTCGTTGTTTTATCTTCATATTTTTTTACAATATGAGCTACTAATCTTAAATTATGTTCTATTAATTTATTTCTAGCATTTTTATCTTTTTTTTCTAATAATTCAATACATTCATTTTCTTCTTTTTCATCAAGTGGTTCTAAAAAAACATTAAGACTATAACTTGTTGTAAAGAGTTTTATTTCTTTTAAATAATTTATTATATATTTTAATATTTTCATATTAATATTTATGCAAACAAAAAACTATTAATTACTTAATAGTTTTTACATCCACATTTTTCTTTGATAATTATGTTGTTCTAAATATTCATTAACTTCTTCAGTTAATGCCCTTACTCTTGCATTTTCTCTTTCTCCTAGATATCCAACATATCTATCAATTAATATATTTTCATTTTTATTTTTATATTTTGGTTGGAATGATGCGTTTAAAAACGTGTTTTTCATTTCGTATTTATCTGCTATTCCTGCAAGTCCTCCAAGAACTCCTCTTCCTGATATTGTAGTGAAAATTCTAGAATTTCTAACTTCTATATTGTTACAAGTTCCTACTACTCCTCCACTAACTGCATCTGATTTAATTAATGAATCTAATTCAACACCATCTACTACAACATCTTCGTTTACTCTACCTGCAATAACTCCATTTATTTCGTTTGCAGTTATTTTTACATTAGACATTTTTAAGTTTTTTACATATAAATTTTTAACACTTCCAAATAAACCTGCATTGTTTATTGTTTTATTATTTACTTTTAAATTATATATTCCATTATATAATCCATATATAATAACATCTGTATTTTTTAATTCTATTGGTAAATGATAATAACCTTCTTCAAAATATATATCGTTTAATAAAAATATAGTAAGTTTATCTACATTTGTATATTTTCTTAATTTTTCTAAGTCTTCTAAATTTTTAACAACCGCAATTTTATTCATAATATCCCCCCAAAAAGCATTTGTATTATAGCAAATAGATTATTTTTCGTCAATATTTTATTCATATAAAAACTTCTTTAGTTTCCTAAAGAAGTTTTTATTAGCGTTTGTTTCGAAGGATTACAATTCCTGTTCCTCCAGAACCTCCAGAAAGTTCTTCTTTTTTGCAGCCTGCGCCACCTCCGCCGCCACCGCCTCCGGTATTTGGCTTTCCGGCCTCTCCTGCTGTTGCTGGTGAACTTGTACATCCATTTGGTTTTCCAGCCCATCCTGACGTTCCGCCTTTTCCGCCTCCGCCATTTCCACCAGAACCTCCAGTGTTTGTCCAGTGCGGATATGACCAAACAGTTCCAGCTGAACCTCCTCCACCACCATAAATGGTTGTTCCTGTTCCGAACTCTTTACATCCAGCTGTACCCTTTCTTCCAGAATCTGAATCACATTTATCTCTTGCTGATCCACCTGCGGCTCCACCGCCACCTGCTGCCGAGTATTTTGTACCATTAATTGTTATTGAAGACTCTTGGTTTGAACCTCCAATTTCTACATCTATTTTTACTCCTGTCGGATAAGAAACGTTTGATTTTGTGCTGCATGCTCCTCCAGCACCACCTTTTCCTCCTCTATAACATGTTCCACCGCTCCATGGATAAATCCAGTCTCCTGTTCCACCTTTTGCGCCTCCACCTACTAAGAAAATGTCGATGCTACTTGATTTTGGGATGTTATATATCGTCAAATCACCACTTGTTAATAATTTTAACTTCCAGTTTCCTTGATAATTTTGATAACTTGCTGGTAACACAACTCTTTTATTTGTTCCTGATGCGATTAATGTATCATTAGAATCATCCACTACCAATTTAAATTGACCAGTATATTCAAAATCTGGTAGTGTTGTTGGTGGTTGCCATTTCGCATAGAACGATTTGTTTCCTGTTGAATTTTTTGGTATTTGCGTAACAGCAGTTCCAGTTAAGCTTGAGTTTGTATACCATCCTAAAAATTCGTTATCTGTTTTAGTTGGTGTCATAAGTGTTATTGTATCACTATTATAATTATATGTTTTTGGTGCACTGTTACTTAATGACCCACCATCTAAATAATATGTTATTGTGTAATTTATTATATCCCATTTTGCATACAATGTTTTATCTTTTGTTGTAGTCGATACAGATGGTGCAAATGTATAGTTTGCTCCATTATTAAATCCATTACTTGCATTTTTTGTTTCTGTCCAGTTTACAAATTTATATCCAGTTTTTGTAAATCCAGATGCAGCTAACTCAAATGTTGGAGATGTTATATTCGCTCCTACGTTAGCAGAATTTTTACCATATCCTGAATTATAATATTGTGTTGCTGTTTGATTAGATGTTGTTCCAGACCCGCCATTTGAATCATATTTTAATGTTAATGTTCTTTTATATACACTTCTTGTATATGGATATTTGTTATACGGAACTTTATAATTTGTTCCAGCTAATGATGCATCTAGTGTTACAGTTGAACTAGCTTCACTTGAACCACATCTATATCCTATAAAATCCCAACTAGTTATTGGTTTTTCATCTGGTATTGCTACTTGTGTTAGATATGTATCTGTTATTCCATACGGATTCCAATATTGTGTTGGAGAAGCATTTGCTGCTGTTGGAGCGATTCCTCCATTAAAATACATTTGTCTCATTCCTATTGCATATAGTTTTAAAGAACCATCAATTGTATATTTAAATTTTGCTTGATTATCGTATTCTTTTGTTAAATCACTTGCTTCATTACTCCATCCGTAGAAACTCCATCCATAATTTGCTTTTCCATTTATTTGTTCATCCTGATAACTATATGGAAATACTCCGATATCTGAGAATGATTTTAATGTACAATCTGCATCATATTCGCAAATTTGTGTACCTATTACTTTATTTCCTGTAGTTGATGTTGCATTACCTATATAATATGAAATAGTATATTTTTTTGCTTCCCAGATTGCTTTTAATGTCATACTTTCTTTTGTTGTTAATTTGTAATATTCTGTACTGTCAGCATTATATGAATTTCCAAATTCATCAACCCATCCTTTAAATTCATAACCTGTTTTTGAACATATATCTCCTGACAATAGTTTTATTTTTTCATTAAATGCATATGTTCTTTCTTCTTTTGTTGTTGTTCCATCGCAACTATATTTAACTTTGTAATTTTTAGGTTTAAAGCATGGATAAATTGTTTTACCATCTGAATAAATAGATTCTTCTTCTCCTGTTGTGGTTCCATCTTTTTTCAAACTAGGACTTGCTAGTACGTTGTTTTCACTTATAATTTCTATACCTTTACATTCTTGTGTGAATTCACCATTTTCTTTATTTGTTTGTGTGTAATATCCTTTATATTCATACCCATCCATTGTAGGATTTTTACTTAATTTTGTAATAGCTTTAACATTTGTTGAATCTTCGTACCATGATTTGTTTTTTATTACGTATAAATATTCTGGTACATCTGGTTGTGATTCATAACTATGTAATATTATTCTATCTGATTTTTCACCAAAACTAATTGTACATTCAATATCTCTTGTTATATCTTGTACAATTAACATATCAGTTTTACCTGATTCTTTATTTCTTATATTTAAATCATTTATGACAATACCACATGTATTACCTAAATATTGATAACCTGGTTTTGGTTCAACATATACATAAGCATTTGTTCGATCATTTGTCATTACTAGTTTTACAATTTCTTTGGATTCACTAGTTTTACTTTCTTTTAATTTACCTTTAGTATCATCATTTGTTTTTAATGTAACGATGTATTGTGGTTGGAATATCCATGGATCTGAAAAAGTTCCAAGTCCATTTACTCTTACATTTGATAATACATATTCTGTTACACGTACATTAGACAATTCATTTTTCTTAAGTGATTTGTATGCTTTTGCAACCACTTTTTTCTCATCTGAATCATTTGTACTTGTCCAGTATTCATCACTTTCAAATAAATATGAATAATTATTGTTTCTATTTTTTGTAGTTATTTGAAATTCTTCATAGCTAAGTAATCCGCCTAAATTATATAATTTTTCTGGATTTCCTTTTTTATAAAATAGAGAATTATTTTCCACTACTTTCAAATATCTTTGATAATTTGCTTTTATATTTAAGTTATTATTAGCATATTCACTTGCTAAAGTTTCAGCTTGTGAATACATTGATTGTGCGTTAATATTTCCTACTAAAAACACGCTTAATAATAAACAAAATAATATTTTTAATGATTTATTCATATTATCACCTACTATATCATTATATCATTAAATATTCAAAAATAAACAAATAAAAAAGATATTTTTTAATATCTTTTTTATTGATATGTAGTATCGCATATTGTTCTAAATGTAATTGGTGCACCATCATATGATTCATTTAAAATATGATTTACATCAAAATATATAATTGGAGTTATGTCATTGCAACTTAGATCTATGAATGAGTCATCATATCCATAATCTTTTAACACAGATCTAGATGCATAATATACATTTTCATTCATAACTGGAAAATTTATATACTCTTTATTGTTATATAATTCTAATGCTATGTCATTCAATATTTCTGATTCATGTTTTTTTACTGGTTTCTGTGGTGTCGGAGTTGGTTGTGGGGATGGTTCTTCTTTTTTTGTTATAAGAAGAACTCCCACTACTATTCCAATTACTACTACTACAGCACTTATTATAATTATTATTTTTGTTTTATTATTCATAATTACCTCTTACTATTCATGTTTTGCGCTTACATAACATTTTTTACTAGATCCAGAACCTGAATATGTACTTGAACCTGAAGGACAAACGTATACAGTTGTTTCTACCCATCCTCCTTGGCATGGTGTACATCTTGGGCATGAGCAAAGTGTTCCGTCTCCCCAACCACACCATGTACAAACACCAGTTGCTGAACCTGGACATGCTCCACCACATGATACATTATAATATGAACTACCGCAACCTCCTCCAGTTGCACAATCGTCCCATACAGAATCAGAGTCTTTTGTTGCTTTAAATGTACATACCCATCCACCTTTTGATGAATTATATGTTATAGAATGACTTGAATTTGTACAATAATAGTCTATACTCCAAGCTGCGTATAGTGTTATTGTTTCATCTTGTTTTGATGAAAGATTTTTTACACTATCTCCATCTTTATAATCAACTTTTGGATTTCCTGATGTTGGAGTAAGTTTTGTTTTTGTTAAACCAAATAATGTATGATCTGTATATGTGAATGTTAAACTTGGAAGTGCACATTCAACATCATATGTACATGTTATTGTTGATGGTGCATTTTTACCACCGTTTGCGTCAAATTTCACTTTATATGTTATTGGATTCCAGTTTGCTTTCATTACAACTTTTCCATTAGGAACAGGTGTTAAATTTTTGAAATATTTTACATTTACAGGTGTTGTTGCATCTGTAAATGCTGTTTTTGGTGTTGTTGATGTTCCATACACAGCTGTTGTTAAATCTAATCCACTTGTAAATGTCCATCCTGTAAATGTATATCCTGTTCTTGTTGGATTAGGAATTGTTAATACTGATGTATATGTTCCTGATGTTGGTGAATTTTTTCCTAATGTTCCACCATTTGTATTGTATTCTATTGTATATGTATTTTTACTATATGTTGCTGTTAGAGTTACTTCTTTAGCTGATGAGTTTAAATTCATAAACCATTCATTTAATACCTGTGTAGAATCTTTAGTTAAACTTGTTGTAACATTATTTTCGGCATTACCGTGTTTTGCATTTTTAGTATCTAGGTTTTTGCTTACTTTCCATCCAGTAAATGTGTAACCTAATTTTGATGCGTTACTTATTCTTACTGGTTTATCATATATTGCTGATGTTGGTGCATGTGTACCATTTTGTCCGCTATCCAATGCGTATTTAATAGTATATGTTTTTGGTTCCCAGAATGCTTCTAGTTTTACGTTTGCACCACTTGTTGGATTTAAGTTTTTAAAGAATGTACTTGTAACTAATGTATCTGTATTTGGTATTGAATTTGTTACTTTTGAACTTCCTGTACCATGTAATGCTGTTGTTGCATCTAACCCTTCTACTACTTTCCATCCTATAAATGTATATCCTGTTTTTGTAGGATTTGTTATTTCAACATTTGCATCATATGTTCCTGTTGATGGTTTTTTTGAACCTAATGTTCCACCATTTGTTTCATAAGAAATATTATATTTATTTGCTGTTAAATTAGCTTTTATTGTTACTTGTTTATTAGCTGTTGAACTTAAATTTAAAAACCATTCATCTTTTACTTTTAGTGATGTTTTATTTAATTTTGTTGTAACATTATTTTGTGCATTTCCATATCTTGCGTTTGTTGTATCTAAATTTGCAGTAACTGTCCATCCATCAAATGTGTATCCTACTCTTGTTGGATTACTTAATCTAAATGGTGTGTCATATGTTGCTGATGTTGGAGCATATGTTCCTGCTACTGAGTTTTGCATATCATATTTTATTGTGTATGGATTTGCTTGCCAATTTGCATACAATGTGATTGTCGCTTCTGTTGTGATACCTGCATATTTATCAGCATTTGCATTAAAGTTTTCTCCGCTTCCATCTTCTTTTCTATTCCATCCGCTAAATGTATATCCTGTTTTTTTACAATTTGTTCCTGCTGCTAACTTAGCTGGTGTGTTATATACATGATTTGTTGATTTAACAGTTCCAGTTCCACCATTACAACTATAATCAATTGTATACTTAATTGGTTTGAAACATGGATAAATTTTCATGTCTTTGTAAATTGTTGTTTTTTCATCACCTTTTGTTCCAACTGAACCATCTGTTCTTAAATATGCACTTGCTATAACATTTGTTGTTGGGTCTATTATTTGTGTTCCTGAACATGAATCCATAAATTCATTTGATGCATTTACATTTTTATCTGTATAGTACCCATGATATGTATATCCTCCCATACTTGATGGTGTTACTATTTTTGTTATTGCATTTTCTGCTGTTTTATCAACATACCAACCTTTGTCTTTTATTACATATAATCTTTCTGGATCTGGTGTTGTTGCATCATCAAATGGTGCATTTGTATGTTCTAATATTATTTCATATGGTCTTTCACCAAAGTTAATTGTACATTCTATATCTCTTGATACTCCTTGTACATTTATTTGGTTTGGTGTATCTCCATTTCTTAAACTTATATCATTTATTATTATTCCGCATGAATTACCTAAGTATTCATACCCACTAGCTGGTTGTAGAAATACTTTTTTTGGAGTACTGTTATTTGCTGATAATGTTATTGTTATTTTTTCTTTATAATCAGAATCACTTTCACCTTTTATTTTTCCTCTACTTGGATTATTTGATTTTAATGTTACATTAAATTGAGGTTCAAATATCCATGGATCACTGAATGTTCCGGTACCTGAAACTCTTGTTTCATTTTTTACATACTCTGTTACCCTTGTTCCATACAGAGGAGTTGGTGAATTAGTTGGTTTAACTGGTTTATCACTTTTTGAAACTACCATTCTTTCATTAGTGCCATATATTGTATTTGTCCAGTATTCATCACTTTCAAACAAATATGAATAAGTATTACTTTTTTTTCTGGTAGTGATTTTAAATTCTTCATAACTTAATAATCCACCTAGTCTATATGATTCTGTTGGTGAACCATAAGTGTAAAACTTATTTCTATTTTCTACTACTTTTAAAAATCTACTATAAGTATCTTTTATATCTATGTTTTCTTCTAAATAGTTTGATGCAGTTTTTTCCGATTCACTAAATGTGCTTTTTGCGTTTACAGTTGTAACCATGACTATACATGTCATCAAACTTATAATTATTTTTACCATTTTATTCATATTATCACCATATTTATTATAACATATTTTTTTATTTTTAAATAGAAATATATAAAAAAAAACACCTTTCGGTGTTTTCTTATTTTTTCGAAATTGTTATCTTCATACTATAGTCATTGATTTTTAATTCTTCTTGTGCATTTTCATCTTCTTCAAATGTAACTGCTAATACTTCATTCATTATATATTTTTTATAATGTTTGATAGCATCTTTTACTTCTTTATCAGCACTATATTTTATTTCTATTCTATCAGCAATATCAAATTCACTTGTTTTTCTTAGATTTTGTATTTTAGATACTATTTCACGTGCAATTCCTTCATCAAGCAATTCTTGAGTTAATGTTGTGTTTATTACAACTATTTTATGATTTAACATTACTGCGTTATATCCGTCACATGCTTTAATATTTCTTAAAACATATTCTGGTTCTATTAAATGATCAATTCCATCAAATTCTAAATGTAGGTTTCCACTTTCAAATACTTTAATATCTTCTTTAGTGATATTTTTTAAGTATTCTGTAAATTTACTCATGTTGCTTCCAAATAACTTACCTACTTCTTTGAAGTTTGGTTTGTATTCCATAGATACGTATTTTGACATATCATCTACCCATACAACATTTTTAACATTTAATTCTTCTTTGAATAATTCTTCAAATTCACCTATTAGTTTTTTATATTTTGCATCAAACATTACTTCGCTAATTGGTTGTCTTACTTTAATTTTAGAATCTTCTCTTATATTTCTTGCACTACTAATTAATTCTATTACTAAATCCATTTTTTCTTCTAGTTTTTCATTTATGAATTTTTTAGTAGCTTTTGGATAATCAGATAAATGTACACTTTCTTCACCAGTTAAATTTTTATATATTTCTTCTGATGTGAATGGACAAATTGGTGCTATTAATTTACAAATTCCTACAAGTACATCATATGTTGTTTTGTAAACTGCTTTTTTAGAATTATCTAATTTGCTTCCCCAGAATCTACGTCTATTACGTCTAATGTACCAGTTAGATAAGTCATCACATACGAAATCTTGTATTAAGTGTGTTACTTTATTTAAATCATATGCTTCCATTTGTTCTGTTACATTTAGTACTAAGTTATTATATTTTGATAATAGCCACTTATCTATATCTTCTAAATCTTTGTAATCTACTTCAAATTCTCTTGGATCTACTTCATCAGTATTTGCATACATTTCGAAAAATGCATATGTATTTTTTAATGTATTAAAGAACTTTGAATTTACTTCTTTAATTCCATCTTCATCAAATTTTAATGGTGTCCATACTGGACTAGTATATAGCATATACCAACGTGATGCATCTGCTCCATATTTATCTAAGATAGCAAATGGTTCAACAGCATTTCCTCTACTCTTATGCATTTTTTGACCATATTTATCAAGTAATAAGTCATTTACTAATACATTTTTATATGGTGCTTTTCCTGTTAAGAATACAGATATTACTATTAATGAATAGAACCATCCTCTTGTTTGATCAAGTCCTTCAGCAATAAAGTCTGCTGGGAATCTTGTTTCAAAGTATTCTTTATTTTCAAATGGATAATGATATTGTGCAAATGGAACTGCTCCACTATCAAACCATACATCTACAACATCTGGTATTCTTGACATTTCTTTATTACATTTTGGACAATTAATATGAATGTTATCAACATATGGTTTATGTAAATCTATATCATGATTAATATCTTCATTTGATAATTCTACTAATTCATCAATTGAACCTACCATATGAGTATGTCCGCATTCACAAGTCCAAAGTGGGATTGGACATCCCCAATATCTACTTCTTGAAATACCCCAATCTTGTGCATTTTCTAACCAATTTGCAAATCTTTTTTCTCCTACATAATCAGGATACCAATTTACTTGTTTGTTAGCTTCTACTAATTTATCTCTAAATTCAGTTACTTTTATATACCATGCTGGTTTTGCCATATAAATTAGTGGACTTTTACATCTCCAACAGTGTGGATAGTTGTGAGATAGTTTTATTTTTTTGAATAGTTTATCATTTTCTTTTAAATATTTTATGATTTCTATTTCAAGTTCTTCGTCTGTAACTAATCTTCCTTCCCATGGTCCACATGTATATCTACCATTTAAATCTACTGGATTTAAGAATGGTAAATCATATCTATTACATACTAAATTATCATCTGCACCAAATGCTGGAGCTAAGTGTACAATTCCTGTACCATCTTCCATAGTAACGTAGTTATCACATGTTACATAAAATGCTTTTTTATCAACTTCCATAAATGGCATTAATTGTTCATATTCAGTATGTTCTAAATCTTTTCCTGTATATGTTTCAAGTATATTGTAATCTTCACCTAAAATATTATTTGCTAATTTTTTTGCAAGAATGAATTTATAGCCCATACTTTCACATTTTACATATTCTTCATCTGGATTAACACAAAGTGCTACGTTTGCCATAAGTGTCCATGGAGTTGTTGTCCAAACTAAGAAATATTCATCTTTACCTGCTAGTTTAAATGGTACTACTACAGAATTAACGCTTACTTCTTTATATCCATCAGCTACTTCATGTGTTGAAAGTTCTGTTCCACATCTTGGACAATATGGTAAAATTTTGTGACTATGATAGATTAGTCCAGCATCGTGGAATTGTTTTAAAATCCACCATTCACTTTCTATAAATTCATTAGAAAATGTAATATATGGATTTTTAGTATCTATAAATTGACCCATTCTATCTGTTAAACGAACAAATTCTTTTTCGTTTAATCTTACATTTTTCTTACATTCAGCATTGAATTTTTCTACGCCATATTCTTCGATGTCTCTTTTATCTGTAAATCCAAGTTTCTTTTCTACATTAACCTCAGTTGGTAATCCATGAGTGTCCCATCCTACTTTTCTTTCTACTCTGAAACCTTTCATTGTTTTGTATTTACAAACTGCATCTTTTAATATTTTTGCTAACATGTGATGAACCCCTGGGAATCCATTTGCATAAGCAGGTCCATCGTAAAATACAAAGTTTTCTTTTTTATTTCTTAATTCTATTGATTTATTTAAAATATCAATATCATTCCAAAACTTTGATATTTCATTTTCAACATCAAATATTTGACCTTTTTTTAAACTTTCAAATTTTTTCATATTTCCTCCTTTAAAAAATAAAAAGAGATGGCACAAGGAGTCTAATTTAGACGGTACCATCCCTTTAATTAACTTAATATCTTTAACGCAATTATGCGTGCTTATCTTATCCATAAGCAACATCAGAAGTGATCTATATATGAATTATTTATTAGTTTCCACCAACCACTAACTCTCTATTAAATGACATCATATAACGTCTTCCTCATTTGTTCAATAGGTAAATTATAAATCTTTATTTTATTTTTGTCAATGATATTTATTTTTTACTTTATTTTGATTATTATTATTTTTTCTTTACATAAATTACTTATTTGTTTATAATAAATTTTCACAAGAGGTGTTTTACTATGAAAAAGAGAACTAATGCTTTTTTACTAGCATTATATTTATTTTTAAGTTCATCATTTTATGGTTGTTCTAAAATCAAGAATAATGAAGATGAAGTTGAAAATGAAGTAATTAGTATGGAAGAAAATAAAAATGAAATTCTAGAAGAGATTATAGAAGAAACAATTGGTACTACTATTGAAACAATAATTCCTACAGAAGAGATTATCGAGACTGAACCTATAGAAACTGAGCCAAATGTCACTGAAGAAGTTGTTGTTGAAACAGAACCTGTTAAAACTATAGATGAAATTGCGCTTGAAATTATTGGTAATAAATATGGAAGTGGTCAATCTAGAATAGATGCAGTTATTGCTCAAGGATTTGATTATAATGAAGTTGCAAGGCGTGTTGATCAAATATTAGCTGGTGCTCCTTATAGTGTACCTGATAGAAATACTTATTATTATAATTTTGCGTATGCTCCATATAATATAAGTGTTTATGATATAAATGGTAATGTTGAGGGTACTTTAACACAATATCAAAAAGTATTAATACTAGATGAATATAACGATTATTATTTTGTTTCATTTTATGATCAAACATTTTATGTAAAAAAAGATGAAATTAGAAAGATTGCAGATTCGCATCTTGAACTTGATATTTCAGAACAAAAAGTTTATATGTATATTGATGGTGAATTAATTTTAGAAGCAGATACTATTACAGGTCATCCTAATAAAGGAACTACTCATGGAACAAATCTTGGTATTTCACAAGTTTATTCTAAATCTTATGATGTTACTTTTGAAGGCGGTAAAAAATCTAAATATTTTATTTTATTTAATTGGGATGGTGAAGGATTTCATGATGCTAATTGGAGAGAAGATTGGGAATATGAGGATAAGGAACGTTATATAGTTGCTGGTTCTAATGGTTGCAGCAATATGAAAGAAGAAGATGTTGTTGTTATTGAACAAAATTGTTATATTGGAATGCCTGTTTTAATACATAAATAAAAAGTAAATAGATTATTTCTATTTACTTTTTATTTATCTTTTATTTCTAATTACTACAACACCAGAACCACCAACAGCGCCGTCTTTTCCACCCATATATTGAGCGTATCCGCCACCACCGCCGCCTCCGGTATTTGCAGTTCCAGCAGTAGCAGCCGCTAAATAGTCAGATTTTTGACTGACGCTTGTAGTTCCACCACCGCGTCCGCCTCCACCAGTTCCACCGTTTCCACGGCCCCACCAGTGACTTGAGCCACCTTGTCCTGTATCTTTGTCACTTCTACAACGTGATGCTCCTCCGCCGCCTCCACCGGCATAAGCTTCAGATGAATTACATGTACTTGCTCCAAATTCACAGGTTGGAGTTCCTTGACCTTTTCCATAGGATGAATCACATTTTGAAGAATCTTGTTCACTTGCGCTACCATGACCACCTGTAGCAGAGAATGTACAAACGGTTCCATTTTTTCCATTTGTTCCACCATCAGTGGCAGTGTACCAACATACAGCTCCGTTTCCGCCTGCAGAACCTCCGTCTCCACCGGTTAAGACTGTTGAACCTGTTCCTCCACCTTTTCCACCATTGGCAGTAGTACCAAACGCGGTAGTGTTTCCTCCGTTTCCACCTTGTGATGGACCCCAGTCTCCAGCACCTGCAGAACCGCCGGAACCAATTGTTACTGTGTATGATTGTCCTGCATTAATAGTTGTTGTGAAAGTTTTAGTATAACCTCCACCTCCACCTGCGGCAGAAATAACATCACCGGCTCCGCCACCGCCGCCGCCTCCTCCTACTAAGAAGACATCAATTTGACCACTACTATTAAATTTTAGAGTTTTACTTCCTGTTGATAATAATTTTACTCTCCAATTTCCATCTCCATCATCAATTACATTACAATTTCCAGCATATTCCATTGCATACGGAGAACTTCCAACGGTAACATTTGCACATTTATATGATGTTAAAATACTTAAAGATGTTTCCCATTGTGCATACAATGTTTGAGCTGCTGTAATCGATACTGTTGATGAAGCAGTTATTTTTGTTCCTCCGCTTGTTGCAGTATACCAACCCTTAAATGTATGACCAGATCTAGTTGGTGTTGGTAATGTTCCATATGTACTTGCATATGTTACACTCTTACTAGTTGTTGGTACTGAACCACCGTTTGCATTAAATGTTACTGTATAAGAGTTTGCTGTCCAATGAGCATATAATGTTTGATTTGCTGTTATTGATACTGTAGAAGATGAAGTTATTTTTGTTCCTCCACTTGAGGCAGTATACCATCCATCAAATGTATATCCTACCCTACTTGTTGTAGCTAGTGTGCCATATGTTTGAGCATATGTTACTTGTTTTGTTTCTGGTGATGGTGTTGTTCCTCCATTGGCATTGAATGTTACTGTATACTTATTTGCCGACCATATAGCATACATTGTTTTACTTGTAATCGTACTTGTCACAGCAGGTTTAAACGAATATGCATCACCAACTGAATATTGAGTTCCACTTGCTGATTCTTCTGCCCATTTATTAAATGTATATCCTGTTTTTGAAAAGCCATTACTTGCAAGTGTAAATGATACATTTGATACATTGGCACCATTGTTTGTACTGTCTTTTCCATATCCAGAATTGTAATATTGTGTTCCTGTTTGACTTGATGTTGTTCCACTTCCAGTATTTGCGTTGTAAGCAACAGTTAATGTTCTTTGATAAACGCTTCTTGTATAAGGGTATTTATTATATGGAACTTTATATTTTGTACCTGCTAAACTTGAAGATAGTGTTACACTTGAATTTGCTGTACTATCACCACATTTAAATCCTAAGAATGTCCATCCTGATATTGCTTGTGAACTTGGCAAACTTACTTCTGTTACGTATGTATCACTTGTTCCATATGGATTCCAATATTGAATTGGTTCAGAATATGATTTAGTTGGAGCAATTCCTCCATTTATATGAAGATTTCTTTTACCAATTGCATATAGACTTATGTTACCTGCTGTATTATACGTAAATGATTGTGAGTTAGAATATTCTGTTGTTAAATCAGATTGACTTGTACTCCATCCAGCAAAACTCCATCCATAATTTGCTTTTCCATTTGTTTGTTCATCTTGATAACTATATGGGAATACTTTTCCTAGTGAATCAAATGATTTTAGATTACATGTTTCTCCATATTTACATGTCGATGTTCCGATTGATGAAGTTCCAACAGTTGATGATGCATTTCCCAAATGATATGTAATTGTATATGTGTTAGAATCCCATTTTGCATAGAATGTTTTTGTTGTCGTACTATCAGTTATTCCTGGTGCAAAAGTATATGTGCTACCTTCTGAATATTCAGTTCCACTTGGTGATCCTTCAGTCCATTTTTGGAATGTATTTCCTGTTTTTGTAAAATTGTTTGTCGCTAATGCAAAATCAACTTTTGAAACATTTGCTTCTCTATTGGAATTTTCAGATGCAAATCCAGAATTATAATATTGTACTTTCGTTTGACTTGCTGTTGTACCAGTTCCACCATTTGCATTATAATCAAGTGTAACATTTCTTTTGTATGCACTTCTTATAAATGGCCAAACATTATATTCAGCTTTGAATGGTTTTCCAATATCATCATTATCAAATTTAACAGTTCCAACTGCTTGACTATTTCCAGGTTTGTATCCGATAAAAGTCCATCCAGATATCTCTTTTCCGGCTGGTAAAGTTACCTCTGTTAAATATTCAGTACTTGTTGAGTATGGATTCCATGTTTGTGGTAAATTATAAAGTGTTTTCGTAGGATTTATTCCTCCATTTATATGAAGA
>JAZUBJ010000129.1:0-11992 GCA_045638445.1 Bacilli bacterium
ATGGTAAGATGATTATAGTTCATATTATTTACTCCTTAATGTTTGATTAGACACCAACATTATATCATGAGTAAATTTATGAACTTTTTATTTTGAATTATTTAAGTGTTGCACTTGTTATTATAATTTATCTACAAAAAATATTAAATATAATTAAATTTGTAATAATACTAAAATAGTATTATAATATTTTAAGAAGGAATTGTGGTATTATGGCAAAAAAGAAATCAAAAGGAAAAACAATATTAAGAATTATAAGTATAATTATATGGTTACTAGCAATTATAGTATTAGGAATGCTAACATATGAAATATATTGTTTTGATATACTTCCAAGTAAATATTATTTAATAATAGGAGCAGTAGTATTATTTTTGATACTATTATTTATATTATTTATAGCAAATAAAAAAACAAAAAAAGTACTTTTAGTATTATTGGATATATTATTTATAATAATGATAGGTGTATGTTTTTTTGCTTATGATAAATTAAGCAGTGTAGTTGATTTTATGGACGCAAACCTAGGAGCAAAATATGATACTAATGTTTACTATGTTATTGTAAACTCAAAAAGTGAATATAAAAATGTAGAATCAATTAAAGGAAAAACAGTTAAACTAGTTGATGATATAAATGATAAAGAAACACTAGAAAGAAGTTTTAATAAAAAATTAGATGTTACATATGAATATGTAGATAATATATCAGAATTACTTTATGAAATAAAAGAAAATCCAGAACTAATATTAATAGTAAATTCTGGAAATTATGATGCTATGATTGAAAATGATGGAATGATTGAAACAGATATTAAATTCGAAAGTAGCATAAAAAAACTAGAAACCCTTGAAATTATATTTAAGGTAGAAAATGAAGACACTGGTATTGATGTAACAATAGATCCATTTGTGGTTTATTTAAGTGGAATTGACACACGAAGTAATAAATTACCAGCCAAAAGTGGTAGTGATGTAAATATTATTCTTGTCATAAACCCACAAAAACATGAAATATTAATAATAAATACTCCAAGAGACTACTTTGTTCAGTTAAACGGAACAACTGGATTAAAAGATAAATTAACTCACGCAGGACTAGTTGGAGGATATCAATTATCAATCGCAACTCTTGAAGATTTGTATGGAATAGATATTCACTACTATGCAAGAGTAAATTTTAACGCTGTAATAAAACTAGTAGATGCAATAGGTGGAATAACAGTAAATAGTGATGTTGATTATAAAATAACTTGTCATACAGATAATAAATGTATAATAAAACCGGGAGACAATAAAGTTGATGGAAGATGTGCTCTAGCATTTGCAAGAGAAAGATATGCTTACAAAACAGGAGATAGACACAGAGGAGAAAATCAAGAACAAGTTATAACAAAGATAATAGAAAAAGTAACAAGTTCAACAACACTTTTAACAAAGTCAGATCAATTATTAGAATCAATGAGTGGAACATTTCAAACAAATATAACAACAGAAGAAATAACTTCTCTTGTTAAACTACAACTAGATGAAATGCCTCATTGGAAAATTTCTACATATAACGTAACAGGAAGTGATAGTTATCAATATAGCTATAGCTATCCAAAAACGGAATTATATGTTATGGTACCAGATGAAAGCACTGTAAATACAGCAAAAGAAAAAATAAAAGAAGCATTAAAAACAAAGTAAAGAATACTTTGTTTTTTTGTTAATATAATTTAATATGAAAAAAATATTGTTAATAATTGTATGCCTATTTATATTTAAAAATAATCTTATCGCAAAAGAAGTAGATCTTGCAAAAAATGCACAAAGTGCAATACTTGTAGAAACGTCAACCGGAGAAATATTATATGAAAAAAATATTCATGAAAAAAGAAGCCCAGCAAGTATGACAAAAATAATGACATTACTTTTAACAATGGAAGCAATCGAAAAAGAAGTGATTACATATGATACCATAGTAACAGTATCTAAAAGAGCATCTGATATGGGAGGAACACAAATATTTCTAGAATATGGAAGTAATGTAGATGTGTTAACTCTAATAAAAGGAATATCTATTGCCAGTGCTAATGATGCAGCAGTTGCGCTTGCAGAAAAAATAGGAGGTTCACTTGAAAACTTTGTTAATATGATGAATGAAAAAGCAAAAGAATTAGGATGCACTAATACAAATTTTAAAAATCCACATGGACTAGATGAAGAAGAACACTATACAACAGCATATGATTTGTCACTTATTTCAAGAGAATTAATAAAACATAAAGATATATTAAAATTTACAAGTACATATGAAGACTATATAAACGTTTCTGGAGAGAATCATTGGTTAGTTAATACAAATAAACTAGTAAGATTTTACGAAGGAATAGATGGGCTAAAAACAGGGTATACAAATAATGCTATGTATTGTTTAACCGCAACTATGAAAAGAAATGATATGAGACTAATAAGTATAGTGATGAAAGAAGATACAAAAGAAAATAGAAATCAAGATACAATAAATATGATGGAGTATGGCTTCAGTCAATATGGAATAACAACAATACTTAATAACGATGAAAAAATTGGTAGCATAAATATTGATAATTCTAAAAATAAAATAGTTGATTATTATTTAGAAGAAGATGTAAACATAATAACTACAAAGGGAAATAAAAATATAGATTATAAAATAGATAAAGAAATATTTGAAGTAAAAGCACCTCTAGAAAAAAATACAAAAATTGGAAAATTAGTATTAACATACAACAATAATAAATATAATTATGATTTAGTAGTAAAAGATAAAATAAAAAAAGCATCATTCATTGACTCATTAAGTTATATTTTTAAAAATATAATAAGTGGTTCAAACTAAAAAAAGTCATATTAATAATGACTTTTTTTATTTGTATAATTTTTTTTAAAAAAAACTAGTGTTACATATAGTTTTGACTAAAGATAATAATAGGGAGGTTTGAAAATGAAAAATATAAAGAAAATATTATTCGCTTTATTATTGATTGCAGGTATATATAGAGTTAGTGCTAAAGAATATGTATACAGTGAATGGTCAACTTTATATCCAAGTGGAGTAGAAGAACTCTTAATAGAAAGTGAAGTAAGATACAAATGGTATACTTTTGAAAATAACTTGATTGTATATACAGACGAATACTACACGGAATATGATGGATATATGAAAGACGAAGCATCTGCAAAAACATTCTACAGATACATAACAAATGATACAGTAATAATAAGTGCAAAAAACGAATTAATATCAGATGAGACTTATTGTAAAAAACATTTTTGTTATCTTGTTAATTCATCACAACCTACAATGGTAGATTTAAGCGAAAAAGAAGAAAATTTATATGAAAATGCAGATATATATGAATACACACCAGAAGTTGTACCAAAGACATCTGATCCAATTTTATACTCATTTGGATTCATAATAATATCAGCAATAGGAATATCATGCTATCTAATAAGAAAAAAGAAAAAAGAAAAGTATGATTAATATTTCTAGTTTTGTCGAATCACTTTTATAAATAAATAAAAGTGATAAGATATATTTATGAAAGGAGAAATAGAGGGAGTAATCAATGAATGTGAAAAGATGATTTATAAAATAGCTTATAAATATTCTAAATACTACAATATAGAAGATTTATATCAATCAGGAATAAAAGGTCTTATTGAAGCTTATAAAAAATATGATAAATCATCAAATACTAAGTTTTCATCATATGCATATAAATATATACTTGGAGAAATAATTGATTTCATAAAAAAGGATAGAAATATAATAATAAGTGATGAAATATTTGATATATATAAAAGATATATTAAAGTAAAAGACTTATTATTAAATAAATATGAAAAAGAACCAACTATATATGAAATAAGTTCATTCATGAATATTAGTGAATCTAAATTAATAAGTATAATTGAAAGCGTTGCCTTTACGCATGAAATGAACTATGAATACAGTGATGATGATAGGGAAAGACTTGATAATAAAATATTGATAGAAAATGAATTATCCAGTTTAGATGAATTTTCTGCATCTTTAATTAACTATCGATATTATTTAGGATTGAGTCAAAGCGAAACAGCTGCTGCACTGGGCATAAGTCAAGCAAATGTTTCAAGAAGTGAAAAAGCAATATTATTAAAATTAAGAAAAAATATTGCATAAAAAAACTAGTTTATTTACTAGTTTTTTTCTTGTTTACAATCTTTATAATAATTTTTATAAAAGCAAATACAAATATAGATACAATAATTAAATAAAGATAATTATTTTCTTTACTCTGATTTTTAGTAGAATCAATAGGATTAAAAGAATTTAGAATAGTATTATATTCTTCATCTATATCTTTAGTATTTGAATTATATACAATTGTGTACATATAGTTATCAGTAGAAATTACATTTCCAAATTGATAAATATCATATCCGGTATGATCCTGTGTTGGCCAATAAATAGTATAACTAAGTGAATAAAGATTATTACCAAGAACTGTCTTTTTCATATCAGTAACTTCAACCTTAGTGTCATACTTATCTAAGTTAGCATTAATTTTTTCTTCTATATATTTTTTTTGATTATTAATGTCTTCTTCAGTATAGTTTTTAACAGTATAACCATTTTCATTGTTAGAAATACTAATTGAAATATATTTATTATCTTTTTCCCATTTATATAGATTGTCTTCTTCAACAGTAATTTTATATTCTTGAGGAATATCAATATCAAAATATTTGTTTTCGTATGCTTTAATATTTACTATATTGAATAGTAAAGCAAATAATATAAATAACTTTTTCATAAATCACCAACAAATATTATATAATAAAATCTATTATATATCAAAATTATTTACTTTTTTTCGATAAATGTTATAATTGTTATATACGATTAGGGAGTTTTATATGAAAAATATTAAGAAAGTGATTATTTTTTTAATTGTAGCGCTTGTGTTTTTTTCAGCAGCAGTTTACATTGATTATTTTGTAGTAGTAAATAGAACATCATATCCAAAGATTTCATTTAAAAAACAAATTGATGAGAATCTTAGCGTTTACAACGCAATTTTATATAGAGTATGGTACTGTAAATTAAACGATACATACACAATTGGTAATTATAATGATAAAGATGCAATATGTTCAAATGCACTTAAATATGACAAAGACGGAAACTATACAAATGCAAATGGAGTAACAATAAGTGCAGAAAATATGAAACTAATTAGCGCCTTTTATTCATATGAAATCATAGGTAACATGAGTGGTGACGATGTAGAAGATGCATTATATGTTATAAAGAATGCATATAAGGTAAAGTATAAATATTATGTAGATAAAGCAGGAGATCAACAAGAATCACACTCAGGATATAAACTAATCATATTCCCAAAATATGAACTAAAGGGAAATGAAGTAAAATGGCTATATTCAGAAGATTATTATTGTATTAATGAAAAGAATGAGATAGCAAAATACATTAAAGAAGATGAAGATTGCTTTACATTCCAAGAAATAGGGATAGATAAAAAATGGTGTGATTTATATAAGCAATCAAATATAAATGGTTCAAAAATAGCAGAAGAATTATGTAAAGGGCAGTAATGCTCTTTTTCATTTTTTCAAATACTTGTTAAAAACAACATCAAGTGATATAATGTTTATGGTGAATGGTATGAAAAAAAGAGTTATAAGTGCAATTATTGCATTAATTATCGTAATTCCGTTAATATTATTGGGAGGATATCCATATTATATTGGTGTGGGTATAGTATCTGTAATAGGATTTAAAGAAATGTTAAGTGTAAGAGAAAAAGAAAAAAAGATACCTTTTATAATGAAAGCAATCAGTATGATAGCGTATCTAGCTATAGTAATGTCTGCAATAAAAAGATTTAGTTCATTTGTAATAGACTATAGATTATTTATATTAGGAATGTTTGCGTGCTTAATTCCACTTATTGCTATGCAAAAAAGAAAATATGACGCAGAAGATGCACTTTTTTTATTAGCAATTACATTATTTTTGGGAATTTCTTTTAATTTCCTAATTGTTATTAGAAATATAAGTTTAAATTATTTATTATATGTAGTTATAGTTACAACTATGTCAGATACTTTTGCACATTTTTGGGGAACAAAAATTGGTAAAATAAAACTATGTCCAAATGTTTCTCCAAATAAGACAGTAGAAGGAATGGTAGGAGGAACATTATTTGGAACATTCTTAGCTTCAGCATTTTTCCTAACATTTATTAATACAAATGCAAATGTATTTCTTGTTGGTGTAATATCATTAGCTTTATCATTAGTAGCTCAATTTGGAGATTTAGTATTCTCAGCAATAAAAAGAAGATATGGTGTTAAAGATTATGGTAATATTATGCCCGGACATGGAGGAGTATTGGATAGGTTAGATAGCATTATTTTTGCTGTTTTAGCATTTTCTTATCTAGTTTCATTTTTCTAGGAGGCAAATAAATATGAATTTTATTATTACATTACTACTGTTAATTGTAATACTTGGAATAATAATAAGTGTCCATGAATTTGGACATTTTATTGCGGCTAAAAAAAGTGGAGTTCATGTAGACGAATTTTCTTTAGGTATGGGACCATTATTATATGAGTATAAGCCTAAAAAAAGTGAAACCACATATTCGTTAAGATTACTACCAATTGGTGGGTATGTTGCAATGGCCGAAAAATATGACAAAGAAAGTAAAATAAAAAAAGATAGAGTACTTGAAAACAAAGGATTCTTAAAAATCTTTTGGGTATTAGTAAATGGTGTAGTGTTTAACTTTTTACTAGCTATTGTTTTATTCTTCATTATGGGATTATTTCAAGGTAGACCAGTTGACAATACAATTGTTGCATATATTGCAACAGAAGGTGATTATCCAGCTATAAATTCAGAAATTAAAGTTGGAGACGAAATTATAAAAGTAAACGGTGTTGAAGTTGAAAGTTATTATGACTTTAATGTTGAAGTTAATGCAAAAGAAGCAAAAGATTTATATAAATTAACATTAAAAAAAGAAGATGGAAAAATATATGAAGTAGAACTTGATCCAATTGAAGAAGAGATAGAAGGTCAAGTATTTAGAAGATTTGGTATCGGTTTTGCAAATAAATATGAAAAAGGATTTTTAAATGCATTAATCTATAGTGTTGAAGGTACAATAGATACTGTGGAAAAAATCTGGGAAACATTAGTTATGTTATTTAAAAAAGACATTTCTATGGATAATTTAAGTGGTCCAGTCGGAATGTATAGTGTAATTGATACAGTTAAATCACAAGGAATAATGAATATAATTTATATTCTTGCATATTTAAGTGTAAACGTAGGTATTTTAAATTTATTTCCAATACCAGTATTTGACGGAGGAAGAATATTTATACTAGTAATTGAAGCAATAACAAAGAAAAAAACTTCTGAAAAATTAGAAAACGCATTAAATATGATAGGATTTGGCTTAATGTTGCTTTTAATGATAGTTGTTACATTTAATGATATTATAAGATTAGTGGTGAATTAGAATGGAAAATTCATATTTAGAAAACAAAATTGTTTTAAAATATTGTAAAGATTATTATAGAATAATAAACGAAGAATTTGGTGAACTTGATTACATGAGTGCAAAAGTAATTCAAGTTTACCAATCTTTCATTTTTTCAATCAATATTAAAAATAAAACAGATATAAAAAAAATAACATCATTAAATAACGCAGTAGCAAGATTTTTTGATGATAGAGAATTTAAAACATATTTAACAGGATTTTTAGAAACATTAAAAGTATCAAAAGGAGAAAAAGATGTAATGAGGTATATATCCGAAGCGATTATATCTCAACATGAAAAGTATATGGAGGGATTTACTAGAAATTTATATATTTCTAGATGGATATAATGTAGTATGAAAAATAAGGACATATTTTATGACATATATACTGAGTTTTATAATGTCAATAAATTTAGAGAACTGAAAAACGTAATACATCATGGAACAAATAGATTAGAACATATAAACAGAGTTGCAAAACTAAGTTTTATAATTTCTAGAAAATTAAATTTGGATTATATATCATGCACAAGAGGTGCTATATTGCATGATTTCTTTACAAGTGAAGATACTAATAGAAGTGATGGAAAATATAAAGATTTCTTAAAAAAACATCCACAATTAGCATTAACAAATTCACAAAAATATTTTAAATTAAATGAAGTTGAAAGTGATATAATATTATCTCATATGTATCCAATAACAAAAGATAAACCAAAATACGCAGAAAGCAAAGTTGTATGTGTATCCGATAAGTTAGTTAGTTATTATGAGTTTTTTAGATATCAATTAAACTTCACAGCTAATTTTGCCTTTATATTTTTATTAAAATTTATTCGTTTTTAAAAATATTTAGGCAAATTTAACTAAATATGATATTATATTTATAATAACTCTTTTATAAGAGTTTTTAATTTATATAATTATTAATAACAAGGAGAAAATATGTATAGTTGTGAAAAGTTAGCAAAAGGAGTTATAAATCGATTTGATTCGGATAAAAGAATAAGTAGTGAATATTTAAGAATTCAAAGAAATAAATTATTAAGTGATGCAAAAAGTAAGTATGAACATAATTTTGCTGATACTAGAAAATATCATGTAAATATATCATTATATGAAGAAAGACCAAGAGGTCTTATCTATAGACTAAAAAAATAATACTTATAAAACGTATTATGTCCCGGTAGTTAAATGGATATAACGGGGTCCTCCTAAGACTCTATTATGGGTTCGATTCCCATCTGGGACGCCACTAAGAATTAAACATATATAACTATATGTTTTTATTTTGCAAAAATATGTGTTAAAATAAAAATATAAAAAAAGGGTGATAATATGGAAGAATTAGTTGCAAGAATTATAGGCAAATTAGATGAAACTAAAAAACAAATTAGATTTGATAGTAGTTTATCTACAGAAGAGAGAAATAGTTTAATAAAAGAAATTGAACAAAAAAAGAAAGACGTTTTAACTTCACGTTTAATTGGATATGAAATAGCAAGAGAAATATATGTAAATAAAAATAGAAATAATCTTAAAGAATTAAAATTAAATGACCATATTCAAGCCAAAACAATACGTGAAGCACTTGAAGGCGTAAAAAATAATTTATCAGATGAAGAAATTGAAGCAATAATAAAAAGTAGAATGCAATCATATGAAGATTTAGCAAGATTCTTTATTGAAAAAGAAGTAAATAATCCTATATTCTTTGATGATATGGTTTACGAATTATTTAAAGAAATTATTCCAGATGAACACATATTCTCATATAAATATGAAAGAGCATATGATTATGCAATTAATAGAATAGACGATATATTATTTGGTGAAATATTAGCTGACGCAGATACATTTATAAATACAATGTATGCATCTCAAGAATTATTAAACGAATATATGAAAGAAGCAACTATAAGTAAAAAAAATGTAATTAAACAAAAGAACTAGCAATAGTTCTTTTTTTAAGAACTATTTAATTTGTTTATTAATAAAAAATATGATATATTTAAATAGAGGTAGATTAATATGACAGATACACAAATGGAATATGTCTCAAATCAAGCATTAACAGCAATTAATGGAAGATTGAGTACAATAAAAAGTAACATAAATAATATTTGGTCGAGTACAACAGCAGATAATTTTGATGAAGTATACACAGCATCATTAAATGCGATAGATAAAATATATGAACAAATAGATACATATAATCAAGCATCGACTAAACTGCAAAAATATAATGAAAACAAAGCCAAAATAAAAGAATTGAAAGAACTAATTGCAAATGAACAAGCAAATCCAAGTAAAGCGGTTTCATCAACTTATACAGATTCCCAAGGAAAAGTACATACGACAACTGAATATGTAGTTGATACTGCAAAAATAAATGCATGGCAAGCACAAATTAATGCTTTAGAACAAGATAATTTAGCATTAAAAAATGAAATTTTAGATTTATTAGCAACAATAATTCCAAATAATTTACAACCTAAAAATAATCATGATATTGCTCATAGAGGAAGTAAATTCAATGGAGAAGCAAATGATTATAAGATTAAAGATAACTCATTAGAAGCATTCATTAATGCAGGAGAAAATGGTTTTTGGGGAGCTGAAGCAGATGTTATTCAAGATGCAAATGGAAATTTAGTATGTAGTCATAATAAAGTAAAATCAGGAGAAAACCCACCATCATTTGAAGAATATCTAGATGTATGTAAAGAATATGGTATGACAGCAATTATTGATATGAAGTATTCAAATGGTTGGTCAAAAGCTGGAGAAGATGAATATGTAAATCAAATTTTATCTGCTATAGAAGAAAGAGGTATGATGGATAGTTGCGTTATTCAAACAAATAACCATCATGATATTACAAATATTAGAAATAATTCATCAGATGCAAGAATATGGTATTTAACAGATAACGTATCAGATAAAAATATTCAATTTATGAAAGATAACAATGTTGAATGTGTAAATACTCAAAACGGTGATAATGCGGCAAGTAGAGTTCAAATATTGCAAGAAAATGGAATAGACTCATGCGTATGGGCTGTATTTAATCAAAGTACAAAAGATAGATTAATCTCAAAAGGAGCAACATACATTATGTCAGATAATGTTTTAGGAATAACTCCTTATGAAGAAGGCGACGAAGATTATAATAATATAACTGTATAAAATAAAAAGTCTTAATTATTTAAGACTTTTTTATTTATATGATATAATGAACTGGGTGATATTATGACTGAATTATTGTCTCCAGTAGGAAATATGAATTGTTTAATGGCTGCAATAAACGGTGGATGTAATGCTGTTTATTTAGCAGGTAAAGCATTTGGTGCAAGAGGATTTGCAGGCAATTTTAGTAAAGAAGAATTAGAAGAAGCAGTATCAATTTGTCATTTATATAATGTAAAAGTATATGTTACCGTAAACACACTTATTTATGACAATGAAGTAGAAAGTTTTATGAAATATATAGACTTTTTACATAGAATAAGTGTAGATGCAGTAATAATGCAAGATATAGGTATGATAGATCTAGTTAGAAAAACATATCCAAATTTAGAAATACATGCCTCAACTCAAGCAAATATACATAATTTAGAAGGTGTAAAATTATGCGAAGAACTCGGAATTAAAAGAGTGGTTTTAGCACGTGAAACACCGGTAGAATTGATAAAAAAAATAAAAGAAAACACAAATGCTGAATTAGAAATATTTGTACACGGAGCACTTTGTATGAGTTACTCAGGAGAATGTCTTATGAGTGCACTTATAGGAAATAGAAGTGGAAATAGAGGGACATGTGCACAATGCTGCAGACAACCATATAGTCTAGAAATAAATAATAAAATAGAAGAAGACGGATATCTTTTAAGTACAAAAGATTTAAATACATTAAACAATTTAGGTAACTTACTAGATATAGGTGTAAATAGTTTAAAAATTGAAGGTAGAATGAAAAGACCAGAATACGTATATTTAGTTACTAGTTTGTACCGCAAAGCAATAGATAATTATCAAAAATATCATGAAACAAGAATTACAAGAACTGATATATTAGAACTAAAGAAAATGTTTAATAGAGAATTTACCAAAGGATTTATTTTTAATGAAGAAAATGATAATTTTGTAAATACATTTAGGCCAAACCATCTAGGTATCGAAATAGGAAAAGTAGTCGATATAAAAAATGGAAATGTATTTATAAAATTAGATTATGATTTATATATTAATGATGGTATTAGAATTATAGGAAATAATGATAACGGATGTATCGTAACAAATATGTTTAAAAATAATGAACGTATAACTTTTGCATTACCAGGCGATATTATAAAAATACCATATAAAGAAAATGTATCTATAGGAAGTAAAGTGTT
>JAZUBJ010000130.1:0-2744 GCA_045638445.1 Bacilli bacterium
TATTTCACATAAAGAATATATTATTGAGAATATGATTAACACTATATATGTTTTTGTTCTAATTGTACTTTTTCTTCTCTTAAAGAATAAAGTTAATAAAAGTAAAATAGTAAAAATAAGACCATAAATAGTAAAAACTAAATTATAATTCATTCTTATCTTCACCCCTTTCAAAAACTTTATTCATAATTATATTTAAATTTCTAAATTCAATTGGTAAATCAAGTACATCATAATAAATTGATACATCTTCACTACTCTTACTAATAAGTCCAACAATAGGAGGAACCTTATTACCAGTAGAATTTAATTTATCACAAAACTGGGCACCACTCATATCACCCAAATCATCATTAACAAAAATCATATCATACGAATTAGTATTAAATAAATTTAAAGCATCATTTGAATTCAATGATGTATCTATATTAATAGAATACTCTTTTAATAATTTTTGAATAATTTCTATATTAACTTTTTTACTATCAACAATTAATACTTTTTTATCATTTAAATTTAATATTTGATGAGAAAGAACATGTTTAGTTTGAATCTTATCTCTTATATTACCAAGTTTATTTTGACTAGTTACTTTTTGCTTTAATTTAAATATAAATTGAGTTCCCTTACCAGTTTCATTTATAAATTCAATAGAACCACCAATCAAATCAACAAGTGATTTTGCAATTATTAAATTTAAAGTTTTAGCATCTATACTAGTATCATTATCACTAGCTAGTTTTATTAAATCATCAAGAGTTCTATCAAAATCATCAATAGATAATGCATGACCACTATTTTTTATATGAAACACAATTTCACAATTTGCACTATCTATTTTAGTAGAACTGATATTTAAACTTACTTCACCATAATCAGTGTGATCAATTGAAGTTGTAAGTAATATATTTAATATTTTATTTATTTTTTTGTCATCCCCAATTAAATCATTATCACAAGATTCATCAGCATTAATAGTAAAAATTAAATTCTCTTTTGTAATATAAGAATTAATAACACTACTAATGTCATATATAATACTATCTAATTTATAGTCTCTTACAATTACACTTTCTTTATTAGATTCTAATTTCGATACATCAATAATACTATTAATCAAATCAAGTAATTCTTTTGATGAAGAATAAATATTTCTAGAATCTTCTTTTAAAGTATTTATATCAATTTTTTCTTGCAACAAAGAATCACTAAATCCAAGAACACTTGTTAAAGGTGTTCTAAGTTGATAAGACATATTCATAATAAACTCACCACGTAGTTTATTATATTCATTAGATTTACTTGTCGCACTTTTATATTCATTAATAAGAAGCGCATCTTGACTCTCTATTGATAAATATAAATATAATATTGCCATTGAATGTAAAAATAAAGTATCATTTATTAACAAAATTTGTTTAGATTTTAAAATCATTGAAGAAAAACAAATAACAACTGTATAAATTCCCATTACCCTTGATAATTTATCAAGTCTTTTTCTATAAATAATAATATATATAACGGCATAAAAAATTGATATAAACGCTATTATTGAAGCAAAAGAATATACTGTACCCCCCATTAAATAAGGATACCCCTCTCCAGGACGATTAAACTCCATATCAAGAAATACACAACCAAGTACATTTATAAGAAGCATTACTGCGCCAAGAACATAACTCAAATATGGATGCTTAGCATAAAACTCTCTATTTCTCTGATCATCTTTAAAAATAATAGATATATAAAACATTAACATGTAATTCCAACATATAATCGTAAAAATAGCAATTTTACCAAACAATAATTTATATTTAAAATCATTTGCCGCCATGACACTAGAAATTATTAAAATAAATCCTTCAAGAATAGTCATACAAATAAGACCTAAAAATACTTTACTAGATATTTTATGACTCTTTCCCTTAACAAAATATAAAACAAGTACAACAAGTGCATAAACTAAACTTACAACATTTATACCACATGATAAAAATGAATCACTAACATTTATACTCATAGCATCACCTATTATAATTATACCACAAAAAAATAGATAAAAGAATATTATCTATTTTTTACAAAACTTTCTAATTATTCTATTAAGTTCCTTAACATCTATAGGTTTTGCTAAATACTCATCAAATCCATTTGATAAATAAAATTCACGTGCTCCAGACACAGAATTTGCTGTAAAACATACAAACTTAGGAAGCTCATAACTCTCAAGTTGTTTTAATGCTTTTAATGTTTTCATGCCATCAAAAACAGGCATCTTATGATCTAAAAACACTAAATCAAACTTCTCATCACACTTAATCTTATTAATAAAATCAACTGTACTCTTAATAACTTCAATTTTAAAGTTATATTTTTTTAGTAGTTTAAGTGTTACCTTAATATCTAAACTATCATCATCAACAATAGCAAGTTTATATTCACTACAATCAATAATTTCATTTTCACTCTCGTTATCATAAACAGCAACATCATCAACATATAATCTATTTCCACTTATAATTTGAGGAATACTTATATAAAATGTAGTTCCTGCTCCATAAACACTTTTAAAACTAATTGATCCACCCATAGAATCAATATAACTTTTACTAACAGCAAGACCAACGCCTTTTTTATCGTCACTTCCATCTTCATAAATATGTTCTTGTTCTTCATCCTTAATACCACATCCAGTATCAAGAATAACAAAATTCAATGTTTGAATATTTTTTTCATTTGTAGCA
>JAZUBJ010000131.1:0-17985 GCA_045638445.1 Bacilli bacterium
TAGAATAATAAAAAAACATATAGAATCATTTAATGACACAATCCAAAACTTTATGAATCCATATATAGAAGATAAAGAAAAAGTAAGAGATATCGCAGTAAATAAATTAAATGAAATAATGAATTTATTAAAACAAAGAAATAAATGGATTATTAATAGTATAAGAAATGGTATAGAACATAAAAATATAGATATTGAAGATGAAACTATTATTATATTTGATAGAGTTGATAATAATAAGGAAGAAAAATCATTTGAATGTGAAGTGGATTTTCATGACATGGATATTCTATTATTGGATATAGAAAATCATGAAAAAATAAGCGAATTAAATGTAAATGAATTCTATGATGAAATTATAAGTATATGTTCAGATGGACTAAACATAGTTAAATTTATAATGAGTATTGAAGCATTATCAAAATATATTGAAAACAAAAATGCGCAATTATAAAGATATACTAAACCACTAAAATTTTAGTGGTTTTTTCTTTTTATTTATGTTATAATACATACGTTTATTGGAGGGAGAGAGTATAATGAATGATTTATCAACGATTAAAGGTTTAGGACCAAAAACACTGGAATATTTAGCTAATATAAATATAAAGACAATGGAAGATTTAGTAACATATTATCCATATCGTCATGATATTATTGTTTTAAATGACATAAAAGAAGCAAAAGACCAAGATAAGGTTACTATTGAATGTATCGTTGACTCAGTACCTCTAGCAAAACGTTTTAGAGCGAATATGACATCTCTTACTTTTAGAGCAATGTCAAATAAAAAAATGATAGCAGTTGTTATTTTTAATAGAGCATTCTTAAAGTCACAAATTAGACCAGGAATGACATTAACTGTTATTGGAAAATACGACCAATTAAAAAATACAGTAATCGCATCAGACATAAAATTTGAAAAATTACAAACTGGAAGTATTGAAACTGTATATCATTTAACAAGTGGATTAACTGGAAAATCATTAAAAAAATATATAGACCAAGCATTAGAAGTTTATGATAATTATACTGACTATGTACCAGATTACTTAAATGAAAAATATAATTTTGTTGATAAAAAAAGTGCAGTTAACATGATTCATAATCCTAAAAATGAAGACGATGTTAAAAAAGCATTAATGAAATTAAAATATGAAGAACTATTCGAATTCATGTTCAAAATAAATTACATGAAAGAGATGAATAAGGAAAGTAAAGCAGGTTATTTAAGAAATGTAGATCCAGAAGATATTAATGATTATATAAGAAGTTTACCATTTGAACTAACACCAGACCAAGATCAAGCAATTGAAGAAATATATAAAGATATGACTTCAAGTAGAAGAATGAATAGATTATTACAAGGTGATGTAGGAAGTGGTAAAACAATTGTATCTGTTGTAGCTGCATATATTAATCATTTATCAAAACATCAAACAGCACTTATGGCACCAACAGAAGTTCTTGCATATCAACACTATGAAACTATTAAATCTCTTTTAGAAGGTACAAAAGTAAAAGTAGATTTAATTGTAGGAAGCATGAAGAAAAAAGATAAAGATGAAGTTGTAGAAAAACTAAAAAATGGAAAAATTGACTTCATAATCGGTACACATGCATTACTAAGTGAAAATGTTGTATTTAAAAATCTTGGACTTGTTATCACAGATGAACAACATAGATTTGGTGTAAATCAAAGAGCAAATTTAAAAAACAAAGGATTGCTTCCAGACACGCTTTATATGTCTGCAACACCAATACCAAGAACATTTGCACTAACTATCTATGGTGATATGGACATTTCAAATATCAAAACAAAACCAAAAGGTAGAAAAGATATAAAAACTATCACAAAAAGTGAAAAAGAACTTGTTGAAGTATATGAATTAATGAAACAAGAAGTGGATAAAGGACATCAAGTGTATATAGTTTCTCCATTAATTGAAGAAAGTGACGTTGTAGATTTAACTACAGTAAATGAAATAAAAAGAAATATAGATTTATATTTTGGCGGAAAAGTAAAAAGTTCAATAATGCATGGTAAATTATCTAAACAAGATAAAGATAAAATCATGACAGAATTCAAAGAAGGAAAATCAAATATATTAATTTCAACAACAGTTATAGAAGTAGGAATTGATGTTAAAAATGCAACTATGATGGTTATATATGATGCAGAAAGATTTGGACTTGCAACACTTCACCAATTAAGAGGACGTGTTGGAAGAAATGAATTAGAGTCAACTTGCGTATTAATAGGAGATGCAAATAACGAAAGATTAAAAGTTTTAACAGAAAGTAATGATGGATTCTATATAACAGAAAAAGATTATGATATGCGTGGAGAGGGAGACTTATTTGGTGTAAAACAAAGTGGTGACATGGAATTTAAAGTATCATCTCTACATAAAGACATGAAAATATTATTACAAGCAAAAGCAGATTCAAAAGATTTCATAGACCAAAATAATTCAAATGGATTTGAAAATTATAAAGAGTATGCTAAAATAATAGAGGAATTGACAAAACTAGATTAATTTAAGGAGGAAAAATCATGGGAAGAGCACATGAAGTTAGAGCAAAAGCAATGGCTGCTACTGCTGCTAAAAAATCAAAATTATATTCAATTTATGCAAAAGAAATTATCAAAGCTGCAAAGAGTAATCCAGACCCAGTAAGTAATGATGCATTAAGAAGAATTATCGAAAAAGCAAAAAGAGAACAAGTACCAGCTGATGTAATTAATAGAAATTTAGATAAAGCAAAAAAAGGTGATGTAGAAAACTACGATGTGGTTGAATACGAAGCATTCGCACAAGGCGGAGCAACATTAATTATTAAATGTTTAACAGACAATCCAACAAGAGCAGTTAGCTATGTAAAAGCAGCATTTAATAAATGCAATGCTAAAATGGCAGGACAAGGTTCAGTAAGTTTCATGTATGAACATTTAGGAGTTGTTGGTATTAAAGGTCATAACGAAGAAGAAGTTATGGAAGCATTAATTAATGCTGATGTAGATGCTAATGATATTGAAGTTGAAGATGATGGAACAGTTGTAGTTTACACAGAAGTAACTGATTTAAATAATGCTAAAAAAGCATTAGAAACAGCATTTCCAGGAATTGCATTCGAACTTGATGAAATATCATATTTTGCAAACGATACAACAACACTAGAAGGTGAAGATAAAGAAAAATTTGAAAGATTACTTACAATGTTAGACGATATTGATGATGTAAGCAATGTATACCATAATGTAGAGTTATAAAACTCTACTTTTTTATTAATAAATTTCTTTTATTTGACATTGATTTATGATATAATTTTGATAGAATATTGCATTGGGAGTGAGAAAATGACATTATTTAATTTTTTATCTCCATTGATATCAATGGGGTCAATTCCAAACATATGGTATATATTAACTTTACTAATTGAAGGAATCATGTATGAACTAGTTTCATATGTATATAAATTATTTACATTAATAACACAATTAAATTTTAATAGTATTTATGCAATCGTAGGACCATTAGTAGAAAAAGTAGAAGCAGTAATAATGGTTTTACTAGTATTTAAATTAGGTTTAGCATTTGTTAGTATGCTATTAAATCCAGAAGGTGCATTCGCAAAAGGAAAAGAATTATTAATAAATATAATTGTAACTGTTGCACTTTTAACAACATATAGTTTTGTTTTTTCACTATTAAATGAAATAGGTATGTTAGTAATAGGTGCGCCACCTGGATACGATTTTCCAGTAATTTCTGGTTTAGTAAATGATAGTGTGGATCCAGATGGAGGATTAATTAATAGGTTTGTATTTGGTAAAGAAGGAGATATGAGTGCTATAGGTGATATGGGAGAATATATGGCATATCAAGTAGCTTCTCTATTTATAGTGAATACAACAGAAGAAAATGTATTAGAAAATACAATAAAAGATGATTCTGGTGGATATGATTTTAAAAAGATACATAACTTAGAATCAGAAATAGACAGAAAAATATCATATTTCCCACTTATAGGTGCAATTATGGCGGGTTATTTAGTATATGTATTTGTAAAAATGTCAATTGATGTAGGTGTCAGAATGTTTAAACTTCTTGTACTTCAATTACTTGCACCATTAGCAATTGTTACAGTAATAACAGAGGGAGTTGGCAAAAGAGGATTTACAGGTACGATGTCTAACTTTATTAAAACATATTTAGGAGTATTTGCAGAATTATTTGTTAGAGTATTATTTACATTAATAGTAACTGTATTTATTTCAAAATTTATAATGAATATTGGTGCTTTCTTTGGAGATATAAATTTAGATGGAGAAACATGGATTACTAAAGCATTGTTAATATGCGTAATAATGTTCGCAGGATATCAATTTGTATTAAAAATACCAGATTTAATAAAAGAGGTATTTGGTAATAAATTTAGTATGTCAGGTACAGCGTCATTTGATAAATATGCAATGGGACTTGTTGGAGGAGCAACTGGACTAGTTACCGGAGCAGTTGGAGGAGCAATGGCTGGTGGTAACGCTGGTTCTAGAATCACTGGAGCATTAGCAGGAGGATTTGCTGGAGCTGGTGGTGGATTTATGACAGGTTCTAAAGGCCAAAATGCTGTAGAAGCGGTTAAGAATTCATATAACCAAACACAAAAACGTAACCAAGATTGGAGAGATAGAGGCGGATTTGGAAACGTTGTTGTTGGTGCCGGTAATGATGTTATAGGAAGAACAAAATTACAAGATAGAAAGATGAACAAATATCAAGAACAAATGGATGCTGTTGATGCATATGATAAGGCAAGTACTGAATATAAAGATTCTGTTAATAGAGCACAAATTGATGCTGTTAAAGGAACTCATATGGATGGTTCTGAAATGCTTGATATGCGTGGATATGGTGATGAAGCAGGACAAACAGTACAAAGAAGAGCTGATCAAATATATAGTGATGGATATGAAAATATTCATTTAGGAGAAAGTGCTGAAGGATATGCACAAAAAATGATTGAATATGACAAAGAATATCAAGCAGCAAAAGCAAATCTTGCAGTAGCTCAAAATAGTGGAGATAAACAACAAATTGCTAATGCACAAGCAGAGTTAGTATCAACAAGACAATACTCAGAAAAACGTGCACAAGAATACTGGAATTCGAAGAAAAATTCTGTAAACCCTAATGTTGATAAGAGTAAACTTGACCAAGCAGAAAAAACAGCTAGAGAAAAATTAGGTAAGAAAGAAAATGAACCACTTGATGTAAAAGAAGCAAGACGTTCAATAAAAGAAGGACAAAAGAAAATCCAAGATACAAGAGGATATAAAGCAACACACCCTCAATCAAATAATGGTGGCGGTGGCGGTCATTAATATAGAAAGGAAAAAAGAATATGAACAACAATTATTTAATTCCGGCTAATAGTAAAAGTGGACAACTGATATTAAATATGTTTAAAATTGGTGATTTAATTGTATTAGGTACAGGTGCTTTAATAACACTAGCATTTGCCTTTATATTCAATGAAGATACTATTCCACTATTAGTTGTGAAACTTTTACCGGTAACATTATCGTTATTATTGGTTATGCCAATACCACATTATCATAATGTATTAACATTCATGAGGGAAGTATATATTTTTTATACAAGTCAAAATCAATATAGATGGAGAGGATGGTGTGCAAAACATGGATTCGAAGAATAGTAAAATAGATCCTAAAGCCCAAAAATGGGCTGAAAATTGGCTACCAATAAAAGGAATACAAAATGGAGAAATAATCTTAGATAATGGAAAAAGAGTAACTGGTGTAAAAATCAGACCAAGAAACATATTTATCTTAGATTATGATTCTCAAGCAAACGCAATTTTCAATTTAAGAAATTTTTATAACACATTAGATTATGAATTTTGGATTATCGTTTCTGATAGACCAGTTGATATTAATGTTTATTTAGCACAATTAAAGTTATTATTTAACTCAGTACAAACTCAATCAATAAGAAAATTAATAAAAGAAGATATTGATAAAGCAAACTTGTTTATGAGTAAAGAAGTTAATGTAACAGATACTGAATACTTTATATTATTTAAAGATAGAAGACCTGAAATGATACAAAAGAAAATACAAAATCTTATTTCAGGACTTGCAAATGTTGGTTTACAATCAGCTCAAGTTAGTAATGACGATTTAAGAGTTTTACTAGATGGATTTATGAATGGTGGAGATACCACTAAGTTTGGAACGGTGATGAGTAGCATATGAGTTTAAGTTTTAAAAGTCAAATAGCTCCAAAAGGGCTAGAATTCAAACCATCAGAAATAATAATAAGTGGAAAGTATTGTTCAATAATGACAATTGTAAGTTATCCAAAATCAATAAGTGAAGGATATCTTGCAAATCTAACTCAAGTATCAGGAATAAAGGTATGTATTAAACATATACCAATTGCGTTCTCAGTACTTGCAAAAATGCTAAATAAAGAAATTGCTGATATGAAAGCAAAATATCAAGATGAACATGATAGAACAATTCAAGAAAGAATTCGTCAAGATTACGAAAGTATTGAAGAATTTATATCAATGTTAACAGCAACACAAGCAAGAATATTTGATTTCCAAATGCATATAATGATTTCTGCTGATTCTCATGAAGAATTAGAAAATAAAAAAGTACAAGTTAAGAATTATTTAGATGCAATGGGAATGAAAGGTATCGTATTAAGATTTGAACAAAGAAAAATTCTTGAAAGTATGTTACCAATATTCGAAGCAAATGATATAGAAGAAAGAATTGGAACACCAATACCATCAGTTACAATGGCTGCTATGTATCCATTTATATTTGATAGTATTAAAGATCCAGGGTTATCTTGCTTATTAGGAGTAGATTACTCAGGCGGTGTAATTTTATTTAATCAATTCTTATATCAAACTAAAAAAGAATTCAACAGAAATAATGCAAATATGATTATCTTAGGTACATCTGGTTCAGGTAAATCAACTGCAGCAAAAGTATTATTAAGATCAAATATTAGAAATGGTCACAAAATAATAGCAATTGACCCAGAAGGTGAACTTGAAGAAATGACTAGATTATATGGAGGAGACTTCATAGATTTAGGTAAAGGTGGAGAATTCGGTATGATAAATCCACTTGAAGTAGTATTAGATGCAGATGATGAAGAAATGGCAGAAGGAATGGGATATGCTATTCTAACTAGAACACTTCAAACACTAAAAGCATTTATGAAATACTACAGTCCAGATATCGAAGAAGATGTATTAACATTATTTAGTGAAATTGTACAAGATACATATAGAAGATATAAAATAGATGCAAATACTGATTTTACAAAAATAATGGCACATGATTATCCAACATTTGATGATGTTTATGCAACAATAAAAGGAAGACTTTTATCAATGACTGAACATACGCATGAAAGAGATATCATGGAAAGACTTGAATTAAAAATCAGACCATTAACAAAAGAATTAAGATATTACTTCACTGGAAAAACAACTATTGATACAAATGCAGATTTCATTGTATTTAATATCCGTGAATTAATGAATGCAGATAATAACATTAGAAATGCTTTATTCTTCAACATATTAAAATATGCATGGGGACTAACATTAGATAGAGAAATTAATACTATATTAATGGTAGACGAAGCACACATGTTACTTGCTGATCAAAATACATTAGGAGCAGAGTTCTTAGCACGTATTCAAAGACGTAGTCGTAAATACAATACAGGAACAATAATTATTACACAACAACCAACTGACTTTGCAGCACCTAATGTATTAATACATGGTAAAGCAATATTTGATAATGCATCTTACTATTTAGTAATGGGACTTAAAAAACAAGCCGTAGAAGACTTGTCTAAATTAATAGATTTGAATGAACAAGAAAAAGATTCAATTAAGAGATATAGTCAAGGACAAGCATTATTTGTTTGTGGTAATAGAAGAATGAGAATTAATGTTATCGCAACACAACAAGAATTAGAATCATTTGGTTCTGGAGGAGGATTCTAAAAGAATCCTTCTTTTTCCTAAAAAATAAATAATAATTTATTTTTTAAGAAAAGGAAAGCAAGTAAAAAGAAGGTGGCAAAATGGAAGAGAATCAAGAAAAAGATATTATAAAAGAAAAAATAGAAGAAAAAAAACAAGAAAAACAAGCCACTGAAAAAGTTGGTGCCACAGCGGCACACCTAGTAGCTGATTATTATACAGGTGGAGCATATGAACAAGTACGTAACGCACCAGTAGTAGGAAATATTGCAAAAGTAGCAGAAAAACAAGTTGGAAAAAGAGTTGCAAAACTTCCAGGAACAAAAAGACTTGGAAAGGTTGCAAAAAAACTAGATGATGCTGGAGTTATTGACACAGTTGATGAGATTGGTGGAACAATAGCAGGAGCTGCCGGAGGTGGTGGTGGTGGTGCAGGAGCATCAAGTGCTGCAGGTGCCTCAGGAGCAACTGCCGGTGCATCAGGTGCAAGTGCTGCCGGAGCAAAAACTGCAGCAGCAAAAGGAACTTCGCCTCAAGGAATGGGAGCAAATCCTAATACTCCAAGCACTATCAATTCAAAAGACGTAGATGCAATAAAAAATAGAGGTTCAAACCAGGCGGAATATGGTAAATCCTACAGCCATGGAAGATATCATGAAGGAGATATTAAAACAAAAGGAACAGGAGACTTAGGGGAAAATGCCGGATTAGATGATAGCAAAAAAAGTAATTCTGGTTCAAAAAAAGCAAGTTCATCTTTCGGTAATCCATTAGATCCACTTGGTAGTAATAAGAGATTAAAAGAAATTGAAGCAAATATCTTAAAAACAAAAATAATTATAGCAATAATAGTAATATTTCTTATTGTAATGTTTTTAATGGCAATAGTAGTATTTTTTATGTCTTCATGGGATTTGTTTTTAAATGGTATTAGTACATATTTTGGTATACCTGCCGAAAGTAGTGAGCCAAATATGTCAGATCCTGATGGCTTTTTAGATAATCAAAAATATTTTATAAATCCAGACACAGGATTAAATTACACAATGGATGAAGTAGTATTAAATCTAAAAGAAGATAATACATGTAGTAAAATAACTTTTTGGAATAAAATAGGAGATTGGTTTGACGGAATAGATGGCTCTTTAGGTAGTATTTGTTCATATGTAAGATTTATCGAAACGTATATAACTGAAAAAGAAAAAGAAAATCCTGGGCTAATATTAGATAGGTCACTAATTATAAGTACTATATTTTATGGATATTCATCCCAAGCAAATTATACACAATACGAAAATGTAGAAGGTGCAGAAGATATAATACCGGGTGAAGCACACTATGATTCATTAATAAATTTATTACAAAATGGAAAAATAACCACAGACGATTTAAAAAGAATCATTGATAATACAGCTGCTGATACTACATTTACTTATTATACTTGGTCTATTGAAGATGAATTAGATATATTTGGAAATCCAACAGGAAAAAAGATAGGATATTGCAGAGGACAAGAAGTAAAAGATGTAAATTATAGTTTATTAAAATGGAAAATTTTTATGAGATATGGTGGAATGGAATATAAGAACTATAAAAAAACAATTCCTGAAATATGGGAACAAGAAATGTCTTATAAAAAGCAATGGGATACAACAAGTGAAGAATGTAACGGAACAATAAGTATTGGAGAATTACAAGGTTTAGTTGATAAACTAGATGGCTCTGTACCAAAAGCTCATAAAGAACTTGAACATGGTGAAATACCAGATATAGAATTATTTGAACAAGCAGCAACAATTACTGGAACAGAAAAAGATATATTTGAGGATTATATAAGAGAAGAAGGCAAAAATCCAGTTCATATAGAATTTGATTATCAAACCGGATTTGCATATATTGATTTTCCAGAGTTTAAAGAAGCAATAGAAGATCCTAACATAAAACTTGAATACGATGAAGCAACAACACCAAAAGAAATAGAACATATATTAAAATATATTGTTGAAAAGAAAACAAGATTAAATGATATATTATTATTTGTAGACCAAGATGATCCATTTAGATATCAAGGTTCATATAATGGTTATTCATCTGTAATAACTGGTGCATACTGTGGTGATATTTTAACAGCACCTGTTGATAATATTAGCGTAAAATTAACAGACTGTGATGGTAATGCCCAAGGTGTTGTATCAATGGAAGATTACATTATTGGTGTAGCATATGGAGAAATAAGTAATACAGAAGATGATTATATAAAAGCTCAAATGGTTGCAGCAATAAGCTATTCACTTAACAGAAGAGGTAACTATACAAAAGGTTCTGTTATTTCTATGAAAAACGGAACATGTGACCAAGTATCTTGTTCCATGACAAAAGGCTGCTCTAAATATAAAGCAAATTTACAATGTACAAGTGATAGCAAATGTGATTCTATATCACCAGGTGGAGGAGGTTATCATGGACCAGCTTCATCTTCACTTATAGCAAAATACAAATTATTATATAATGAAGTAAAAGACCTTGTTGTAATAGATAAAAATAGTAAAAAAGTATATCCAACAGGATATGTTGCAAGTGTACAAAATCAATGGGAAGCAATGGCGAAACAAGGAATGAATTATACACAAATCATCCAAGAATATTATGGACCAGATGTAGAAATCCTACAATGTTCAACATATGAAACTGAATCCCATCAAATACAACCAACAACAGATGAAGTTGGTAATGGATTAACAATTGAATACAATAAAGTTGTTCCAGACAAAGGTAAATTCTATGGATATTCTTATAAAGATAAAGCAAAACAAGAAATAGAAATTAATCCAGCATGGACTAAAGAAAATATAACAACTATAAATTCAAATTGTAGCGCAGCTAATTGGAATAAAGATTATCAAGTAAATACTCAAGCAGTAGATAATTATAAAAAAGCTTTCCAAAATGTATGTAACATTTTAACAAATGGAGTAACATTATCAAATGGACAAACTTGTAAATACACAATTAATGATTTACAAGGTGGAGATACATTTGCACAAAGAAAATCAATTAACGGAAGCGCTTCAGATATATCATATGGAATAGTACAAGACTGGAATTACTATAAAGAATATGTTATAAATGGAAAAACATATACACCATATAGTAGTAAAAGAAGTCTTGAAGAATATAAAGAATTTACTGACGCACTTGGAAGAGAAGAGCATTGTTCAAATATAAATTATGTATTATATGAACATGCATATAAAGATGCAGGATTTGTTTGGGATGGAAAAACAACTGACCCATCAAAATTCAATCCAATGCATTTCTACGTAAAATATTAAAATGAAAGGAATGATATAAATGAATGATCAAAAAGCTACATTAAAAATATTATTGTTTTTAGCATTGATTTGTACAATTATAATTGTTCCTTTCATAATCTTTAGTGAATTAAACTTTAAAGACGAAGATTTTCCAGAATATCAAAACATTATTATTAATGAAAATAGATTAGAAGATGAAGTTGAATATAAAAATATAAAACATCAACTACAAAATGATTATTATTTTACTAAATTAGGAATAATGATAGATTATAATAGTGAAAACTTTGATCCATACTATTTAGAAGAATTAGTTTGGCATTTTATATTCAATTATGAAATTGATAATACTAAATATTTTACAAACATTGAAAAAAATGAAAATATATATTGTATGAAAAAAAATAGATTCAAAGAAGCATTTGAAGAATTATACAATGTAGACATTACAGAACATGAAAAAGTATTAAAAGGGTTTTATAAATATTTATATGTAAAAGGTGATTCATATTGTTTTGATGCAGGTAATGTGTCAAAAGAATATGATAATGATATTAAAATAGGAATCGAAAGATTAGCGATGGTAGGAACATCAGTTATAGCTGATATAAATGTGTATGAATATTACACTTCCTCTTCAAATAATCAATATGTAAAAAGCCTACAAAATGCAATAGATATAGGTAATTATGCCGGTGCTAATAATATTATAAAAGAAGATTTACATGGAACAGTCCAAAAGAAACAAATTAAATTTAAAATAAATAGACATGGTGATTATTTTAAATATACAGTTTTATCAATGAAAAAAATAGATTATTAGTGAAAAAAATAAAGTTATGTTGTATAATATAGCGTGTAAAGAGGTGGGAGAATGAAACTAAAATTTAGAGCCGATAAAAAGGACTTTGTAATATTTGGTATATGTTTTGTTGTAATATCAGTTATAATTTCAATTATTGTAATTAATGCCTATGGTTTATTTAGACCAGGAAGTGAGTTTACACTTAATCCTATACCACAATCACCAGAAGTTTTATTATTTGTAATAATTGCAATAGTAATATTCTTTTCAATTGTAATTATGACATCATCATCATTATTTTTCGAAAGAGAAAAAGGATTTGGAATTACTACTCAAAAGAAAAGTAAAAATGATGGTTATTCAAAATTAATGGATGACAAAGATATGAAAAGTGATTATGGTATTAAAAAAATTCGTCTTAAAGATGAAGATTATGAAGCCGGAGGAATACCATTTATTAATGATGGAGAATACGCATGGGTTGATGATTCAGGACAACCACACTCACTTATCATGGGAGCTTCTGGTTCAGGTAAAACACAATGTATGATGTTCCCGTTATTAAAAATACTTGCACGTCACGGTGAAAGTGTTATCGTAACAGACCCAAAAGGAGAACTTTATGAAGAATGTGGGAAAATGTTACAAGAAAAAGGATATAGAATTATATTATTAAACTTCCGTGATCCAAAAGAAGGAGCAGCATGGAATCCATTCTCATATCCATATAGAATTTATAAAGAAGGAAATGTAGATAAAGCTAATGAGTTATTACAAGACTTAGCTAGCAATATCTTAATAGATCCAAATAATAAAGCAGAACCATTCTGGGAACAAACTGCATCAAACTTCTTCACAGGTTTATCACTTGGTTTATTTGATGACGCAATTGAAGAAGAAATTAATATTAATAGTATTAATATGATGGCTGAAGTAGGAGAAGATAGAATAGGTTCATCAAATTATATTAAAGAATACTTTAAATCAAAAGGAGAATTATCACCAGCATATATAGCAGCAGCATCATGTATCAATGCACCAAATGAAACACGTGGTGGTATCATGTCAACATTTAGAACAAAAACAAGAATTTTCTCATCTCAAGTAGGACTATCAGAAATGTTGTCTTATAGTGATTTTGATATTAGAGATATAGGAAAAGAAAAAACAGCAGTATTCTTAAAAGTACATGATGAAAAAACAACATATCATGCCCTTGCAACAATATTTGTAAAACAAGCATATGAAGCTTTAATTTCTGTAGCACAAACATGTCCAGGATTAAAATTACCATATAGAACAAATTTTATTCTTGATGAATTTGCAAATATGCCAGCACTTAAAGATGTTGGTACAATGATTACAGCATCTCGTTCAAGAAATATTAGATTTAGTTTTGCTATTCAAAACTTTTCGCAATTAAATCAAGTTTATGGAAAAGAAGTAGCAGAAACAATAAAAGGTAACTGTGGTAACTTTGTATATATTATGAGTACAGAACTTGCTGCACTAGAAGAAATAAGTAAATTACTTGGAGATAAAAAACCAGAACAAAAGAAAGACAAACCAGCTGAGCCAATTAGACCATTATTCTCAGTTAGTGACCTACAAGCATTAAAAGAGAATGAAGTTATATTTAATAGATTTAGAAGTATGCCATTTAAAACAAAATTAACACCAAACTGGAAAATAGATTGGGGTAAAAAATATGAACAAATGGGATACTCAGAAAGAGAAAATAGAGAAGTTAAAGTATTTGACCTAAAAGGTTTCGTTGCAAAATTAAAAGAAGAGCAAGGACAACCAATAGGGTCAATGTCAGGTGGACCTGGAATGATGGGTGGCATGATGGGAGGACTTCCTAATCCATTTATGAATCCAATGGGACCTGTACCAGGTGGTTCAAAATCAGGAATTATGCCAACAAGTCTTGATGATTATGTAAGAAGACTTGATGAAAAAATTGCTGAGCTTGAAAAAGAAGAAGCCGAAGAAAAAGCAAGAATGGAAAAAGAAAAACAAGAAAAAGAAAAAATGCAAGACGGACCAAAACCAAAAACAGAAGAAGAATTGCAAAAAGAAATAACAAACATTCTTGAACATAAGGTAGAAACAAAGAAAGAAGAAAAACCTCCACTTCCAAAAGAAGAAGAGTTTACAAGTAAATTTGTTATACCAAATGAATTTCTAAAAGAAGAAATAAAAGAAGAAGTTAAAGAAGAAGTTAAAGAAAAAACAGAATCATTTACACAACAACCAACATATGAACAAATTGAAAAACCAAAAGTAAATGTTGATATAGATAGTGTAGTAATTGATGACAAACCATCAAAAGATGATGATTTCTTTGATGATTTCTTTGGAACTGAAGATGAATAGTAAATATTCATCTTTTTTTTCATATAATAAAGTGGTGATAAAATGAAAATAATAGATGTATCAGATCCTAGTTTATATGAAATTAATCATATACAAGGAAGTATAAATATTCCATATAATGATCTCATAAATAATTATAGAAAATATTTAAATAAACATGAAAAATATTATTTGTATTGCAAGAGTGGAAAATTAAGTAAAAGAGCACAAATAATTCTTTCTTCTTTGGGATATCAAGTAATTTATATGGAAAAAAGTGTTCGTTTATAATATAATTAAATTATGGAAGAATTAACAAATATAATATTAACTTTTATACAAAATTCTGGACTCTTTGGGGTATTTTTATCGTGTTTTATTTTATCTATAGAATCGATTATTCCAATAATACCACTACTAGTTTTTATATCTATAAATTTCATAATATTAGGACCTGTATTAGGATTTATATTATCATGGATATTTACAGTACTTGGTAGTTTATTTTCATATTATATATTTAGAAAAAAACTATCAAATAAATTTACAAATCTAACTAAAAATAATGAAACAGTACAAAGATATATAAAAATATTAAGAAACTTATCAACAGGTAAAATCTTACTTATTGTAGCTTTACCATTCACACCAGCGTTTGCTGTAAATATAGCAGCAGGTATTCTAAAAATAGACTTTAAAAAATATTTAACTGCAATATTATTTGGAAAAATAAGTTTAGTTACATATTCAGCATATATCGGAACGTCGTTTATAGAAGGATTGTCAAATCCGATAATACTAGTGAATTTAGGAATATTAATTTTACTAATATATGTACTATTCCTAATAATTAAAAAGACATTAAAATTAAATTTATAAAAGAGAGGTACAATATGGAATACATTATAATCGGACTATTAATATTAATTGTAATACTACAAATAATAAACTTAACTAAAAAACAAAATCATAATGATTTAAATGAAAAGTTATCAAGAACAGAGATAAATGTAATAAAAGAAATAAGTGATTTTAAACATGATTTTTCATCATATTTAAATAAAGATTTCAATACATTAAATGATAGAATAGAAAGAAAATTAAACATGATAAACCAAAAAGTAAATGAAAAACTTGAAGATGGTTTTGATAAAACAAATAAAACATTTAATGAAGTTATGAATAGACTAACTAGAATAGATGAAGCTCAAAAGAAAATTGATGGTTTAGGAACAGAAATTATTTCGCTTGAAAACATATTAACAGATAAAAAGAGTAGAGGTATTTTTGGAGAAATAAATCTTTATCATATATTATCTTCAATATTTGGAGAAAAAAATGATAATATTTATAGAACACAATATAAACTATCAAATGAAACAATAGCTGATGCTATAGTATTTGGACCTAAACCACTTGGGACAATCGCAATAGATTCAAAATTCCCACTAGAAAATTATAGAAGACTAGTTGAAAAAGGTTTATCCGAAAGAGAAAGAGAATTAAGAAGTAAAGCCTTTGATTTAGATGTAAAAAAACATATAGACGCAATCGCAAATAAATATATTATTAACGGAGAAACAACTGATCAAGCAATAATGTTTTTACCTGCAGAAGCAATATTTGCAGAAATAAACGCATACCATCCAAATATAGTAAAATATGCAGCAAATAAAAAAGTATGGATTACAAGTCCAACAACATTAATGAGCCTACTAACTATTATTCAATCAGTATTAATGGGACTAGAAAGAGATAAATATACTTCGGTTATTCATGATGAATTAAATAAATTAGGTATAGAATTTGGACGTTATAAAGATAGATGGGATAAATTATCAAGAACAATTCAAACGGTTAATAATGACGTTGAAAATATTCATAAAACAACAGAAAAAATAACAAAAAGATTTGATTCTATTAATAATGTAAAAATAGAACAAAATGAAATCCAAATGATTGAAGAATAAAAAAATGAAATAGAAAACTATTTCATTTTTAATTGCATTTCTTCAGAACAAATTAAGTTTCGATACTCCTGATCATGAACATCAAAATATAAATCATATAAAGTAATAGTTTTATCAAAACCACTATTTATTAAACATTCTTTTAATGTATCAAACACATGACACACGTGACCTTGTTCACTCTCAGGAGTAGATAAAAGATGTTGATTTGGTTTAATTACTTTAGCAAATTCATTAAACATAATTTTACTAAGACCTCTTTTTCTAAAATATTTATTTACTTCAGCAGTACACAAATAAGTAAGAGGAACAGTTTGATTAGTATATAATTTATAATTTTCAACATAACTTACACAAGCAACAATTGTTTTTTTACCAATTTTATTATTACATATACCAAGTAAATATTTTTTATCAGGACCTTCTTGGCTAAAAGATAAATAATGCATACCAACAGGTTTATGATTTAATATATCATCAGTTGCATAATTCCAAGCATCAAAATCTAAATAATTATCATCATAAAATTTATGTAATTCTTCAGAATTTAAAACAATCCATTCAATATTTTTTAAATTAATTCCCCACGTATATTCACGAGTCCATCTATAAATGTCACTTAGTTCCATAAAAAACCCCTCTTTTCAAGTGACATATTATATCACAAAGAGGGGATAAAATCAAACTATAGGAAAATTATAGTAAGTAAACCAACAACAAAACAATAAATACTAAAATAAATTAACTTTCCTTCATTAACAATTTTTCTAAACCATTTAGTAACAAGTAGTGTAACGATACAAGCAGAACCAATAGCAATTACATAATGTGGAATTAAAGAACTTGAAATAGTTAAATCAGTTAATTCAAGTAATGAAGCAGCAATACTAAGAGGCATATATAACATAAAAGAATATTTAAATGCTGTATCTCTTTTTAACTTAGCTGTCATACCACCAACAATAGTAGAACCACTACGGCTAATACCAGGGAATAAACCAATTATTTGCATACATCCAACAGTTAAAGCTTCTTTAACACCAATTTTATTATCATCCTTAGTACCTTTAAAATCTTTAATTATAAATAGTAAAATAGCAGTAACTATTAACGAAAAACCAACTACACTTACATTATTCTCAATTTTATCAAATAATTCTAACTTCTTAACAACAAGTCCCATTAATCCAGCAGGTATACAACCAAGTACGATCATAAGGCAATAATTATATTCACTTTTATATTTTTTATCTTTAGTTTTTAAATAAGAAAAGAAACTCTTAATTAAAGATATAATATCATTCCAAAATAATATAATAATTGCTATTAATGAACCAAAATTAGTAAGAATAGCAATTGAATCAAAATCAATACTCTTATCTAAAATAGTTTTAATAATCATTAAATGACCACTTGATGAAACAGGAATTGTTTCAGTTAAACCTTGTACTATACCTAATAATAAATAAACTAATATACTCATTTTAATCAC
>JAZUBJ010000132.1:0-7483 GCA_045638445.1 Bacilli bacterium
AGAACTTAGAGAACAAACTGCAGGTAAGACAAATTATAAAATTCAAAGATATAAAGGACTTGGTGAAATGAATGCAGATCAATTATGCGATACTACTATGGATCCTAAATATAGAAGTTTGGTTAAAGTTAATATAATTGATGCTGCATTAGCAGAAAAGAGAGTTAGTGTTTTGATGGGTGATGCTGTAGAACCTAGAAAAAATTGGATTAATGAAAATGTTGAGTTCTCGTTAGAAGATGCTTATAAGATATAGAAGATCAAATTCTTCTTTTTCTTTGATATATGATAAAAATAATTGATTATGTGATATAATTAATTTATATATATGGATGGAGGTATTATACATGATAAAGGGAAAACCATTTGTTAAATGGGCTGGCGGAAAGAGACAAATAATTGATAAATTAAAAAAGTATATTCCGGATGAATTTAATACTTATTATGAACCTTTTGTAGGTGGTGGAGCATTACTTTTTGAATTATCACCAAAAAATGCAGTTATTAATGATTCAAATAAAGAACTTATGAATGTTTTTAAAGTTTTGTGTGATGAAGATAAATTTAATAAAATGTGTAAATTATTGAATAATTATGAAGTAAAGCATAGTGAAGAATTTTATTATGAGATTAGAAATAAAGATAGGAGTAAAGCGGCGTTTGGGAGACTGTCTGATTATACTAGAGCTGCTAGGACAATATATTTAAATAAAGCTTGTTTTAATGGATTATATAGAGTTAATAGTAAAAATGAATTTAATGTACCTTTTAATAGAAAAGCAAAAGTTAATACGTATGATGGTCAAAATCTAGGAATTATCCATTCTTACTTAAACTTTAATGATGTAACACTTTTAAATACGGATTTTGAAGAAGCAGTAAAAGATGCTAAAAAAGGAGATTTTATTTATTTTGATCCCCCATATGATTCTGAAACATCAACATTTAATAGCTATACTGAAAATGGATTTGGAAAAGAAGAACAAGTAAGACTTGCTAAAGTATACAAAGAATTAGTTGATAAAGGATGTTATGTGATGTTATCAAATCATAATACCACTTTAGTAAAAGAATTATATAAAGATTTTAATATTCATGTAATTGAAGCAAAAAGAAATATAAATGCAAATGGAAAGAAAAGGGGAAAAGTAGAAGAAGTAATTATAACGAATTACGAAAATAAAAGAGGATTTAAAGAATAATTTTACAATAATATAATTAGGAGGTGCATAACATGAGTAAAAAGTTCTACTATGATAAAGACGATTTTAAATTACTACATGGAGATGCACTTTTATTATTGAAAAAGATAGAACCACAAAGCATTGATATGATATTTGCAGATCCTCCTTACTTTTTGTCAGGAGATGGAATCACTTGCAGTGGTGGTAAAATGGTATCTGTAAACAAAGGCAAGTGGGATGAAAAAATATCCATTAAAGAAAAACATAATTTTAATAAAAAATGGATAAGAGAATGTAAAAAAATTTTAAAGGATGACGGAACTATTTGGATAAGTGGAACAATGCATAATATTTATTCGATAGGTATGGCACTTGAAGAAGAGGGATTTAAGATAATTAATAACATCACCTGGAAGAAATTGAATCCTCCACCTAACATTAGCTGTCGTGCTTTCGTTCATTCAACAGAAACCGTTTTATGGGCAAAAAAAGACATACCCAAAGCTAAACATAAGTTTAATTATGATGTTATGAAAAAATTAAATAACAATAAGCAGATGAAAGATGTATGGGAAACATCATTAACGAAACCAAGAGAAAAGAAATGTGGGAAGCATCCTACTCAAAAACCAATTGAATTATTAGAAAAAATAATATTAGCATCTACAGATGAAAATGATTTAGTATTAGATCCTTTTAATGGTAGTGGAACAACAGGGATTGTAGCTAATAGATTAAATAGAAAGTATATTGGAATTGAAAAGGAAAAAGAATATTTAGAATTAACAATAAGAAGAAAGGAAAGTGAAGATAATGTATAAAGATATGAGTATAGAAGAGTTATCAGAAAAATTTGTAAATAATTTAGTTGAAACTAATAGAGGATTTAATTTTTATGTTGATTGGAATAATGCTATGGATTATAAACAATTTGAAATAGAATTAAATGCGATGAATGTATTGATTAGATGCGAAAATATTCATGATAAATTTGTAGAATTAGTAAAAAAAGTTCCTACGGTAGTAGCTACATTTCCTCTTTTATTTGCTTTATCTAAAGATGAAAGAAAAAGTGTTTGGAAAGGGAAAAATGAACTAAAGGTAGTAAATGAAGATTTAGATGAAGATGATTTTTATTCATATAATTTTGATATTCAATTAATTAAAAATGGTATTAGTGATGAAAATATTGAAATATATTATATATTTTTTGAAAAAATGGGATTAAAAGACCTATTTCAAAATTTATTAGAGAAAAGCGTTATTGATTATGTTATTGGAGTGTTAGTTGGATTAGATTCAAACGGAAGAAAAAATCGTGGTGGAAAAGCATTTGAATTTGCGTGCGAGCCAATAATAGCTGAAATTTGCAAACATCATAATGTTCAACTTATTAGTCAAAAACAATTTAAAGTATTAAGTAAAATGGGATTTGATATAAGTGAAGATGTAGCAAACAGAAAGGCAGATTTTATTTTAGTTAAGAATAATAAAGTGTTGAATATTGAAGTTGATTATTTTTATCGTGGTGGTTCAAAACCAGAGGAAATTATTGATAGTTATATAAACAGACAAAATGATTTAAAAAAAATTGGAATAGGATTTGCGTTATTAACAGACGGATTTTGTTGGGATAACAAAGATAAGAATCAACTTCAAAAAGGATTTAGAAATTTAGATTATTTATTGAATTACCATTTAGCAAAATATGGAATGTTAGACGAAATAATTAAAGATTATTTTTGTGAATAGGATGTAAAAACAGATAATTTATGTTATAATGTAATAAGAATAGAGCAGATTTTCATTTTTAATAATGGAATATGCTCTTTTTTTGATTGGAGGTAATTATGAATAAATTAACTAGAGTTAGCGAATATTTAAATGTTTCTGAGAAAATTTTAGAAGAATTGGGTGTTTACAATGGATATGCTAATATAGATTCTGAATTATATATTAATCCAAAATTATTAATAGATTGTGAAATAGATGAATTTAAAAATTCTTATAATAAAATTACCAATCATTTTGAAAAAATAATTGAACTTTTAAGAAAGAGTGAAAAAGCTTCAAAAGATGATTTGATGTGGAATCTTGCATTAAAATTGTTTTGTTTTCCTGAACCTAATGGGGTTGCACTGGGCACCTCTGGATTATCAATAAATGGAAACGGTTTAAGTGGAGAAACAGCAGAGAGTGCATTATTAAAATTAAAAGAAATGATTGATAACGATATAGATGATCCACAAATTTTTGGGATGTTGGCGCTTATTCAAAAGAATATAGGTGTTGATCGTATAAGTGATATGATAAGTAATATAATATATGATGATTTATTACTTTACACCGAAAATGTTATACAAAAATTAAATGTTACATCTTATGTTGATGTAGAGTATAATAAAAAACAATATAAGATAAAAACTCGAGAAAATGGTTCAAATTTAATACTTATTCCAAAGAAAATATTGAGTAATATTCCACCTTTTGTTGATTATCATTCTATCCAAGATATAATAGATGAAAATTTAAAAATAAAACAACAAATTTACGAGATGTTTTATGAGATAAATAAGAAATTAAAAAAGAAAAAAGTTTCTCAAGTAAACATAAAAGATTTAGATAAAGAACAAGTTTATGAGATTATTAATAAATTTAATTTACATAGAACAATTTTAGATGCAAGTTCTAATATTAATGTAGAACCTTATGATTTTGAAACAGATGTTGAGGGTATACATAAACCGATAGAAAAGATAACAAATTTAATTGCAAAAAAAGAACAACAAGTTTTAGATAATATTTTAAAAATGAGAAATGAAAATTTTTCTGAGTTAATAGAAGATTTAATTAACAATTATAAGTTTATTATTGAAAATAAAGGATTAAATCAAGACTTATATCATAAAGTTCCTACAAAAACAGGTAAATATTATTATAGACCTAAACATGAAGGTGTATCTCATCGTTTATTCATTGCTACACTAGAAATTACAAAACAAATTTTTAACTATGATTATACTTACGAACCTAAATCTTCAAACGGAGAAGTGGATTTTAGATTTTATCGTAATGGTGAAGTTATTGTAGTTGAATTTAAACTAAGTACTAACAAGTTAAAAGATGGATATGATAAACAATTAGTTGAATATATGAAAAGAGAAAAGAGTGATAAAGGGTATTATGTAATAATTAAAGTAAAAGATGATAACGCAGTCGATAATTTTCTAAAAAATACAAAAATCACAAATAATAGACCTATTGTAGTAGTAGATGGATTATTAAAATCTAGTCCATCACATTTGCACTCTGAAGAATCGGAGGAAATATAAATGAAGAAATTTATGTTTGATTTAATAACATCACCATTATCATTATTTGAAAATCCACTTTATAATTATGTTGCCATGGCAATTATAGGATTTATAGCATTTAAAATAGCTTTTGCTATTGTTGGTGAATTAGGATTAAGAGGGGAAGCAGGATCAATTGTACATTGGATAATAAGATTCTGTGTCTTTGCTTTTATATGGTTTATATGCTGTGTAGCAATTGCATTAATCACATTCATTACTAGCAATTGGATTATTATTACAATTAGCGCTATATTGCTATTGATAGTATATATTTTAAAGTTATATGCAAAGAAGAATCCAAAGAGTATATTAAACAAAAAAATATTCTAGGAACCGTTTTGAATGTAGATTTTTATATCAGGAACCATATAGGAACCGATATACTAACATATAGGGGTAAAATAGGGTATAAATAGGTAATTCCGAACCAATCGTAATAAAGGTTTAAAAAGGTTTATTGAAATTACGAATAGTTCGTAATCAGCCCCCTGAAGAGGACAAAAAGACTCATACATGGGGATAATAGCTAACGGAATGTTGGCTTTTTTTGTTTTTTAGTATATAATAGAAGACAAAATTTTAGGAGGTAATATGACTAAATTAGAAATACAAACTTTAATTAATACTTATTTAAATAGTAATACTTTTTATATCGTAGATATGTTAAATTCTAGAGTAAAATTCAGTTCTTATGATGCTATGATGGAATTGTTAAAAACGACAAGAAATACATATAAAGAAAAGATATTAGAATTTGAAAAAGAATGTTCTAAATATATAGAAAAAATAGATAAGTTTATTGAACATTGTCAAGGTATAGAAGAAAATAAAATTGAACAAGAAATTAGAAATAATTTTAAATATTTTGTTTTTAGCGACAGATATTGTTCTGAAAAAAGAATTGAAGTAATATTTATATCAAGTTTAGATAATACTGCTGAAAAGAGTGAATACGCATTAAATACTATATATAAAGAATTAGGTTATGATAAATTAAAATATTACATAGAATTGCTTAAAAGTTCAGGTAATTTAACTTCATATCTTAATGATTCATCAAAACAAGAAGTAGCGATGCATTATATATTATTTAAAACAAATCATCATAGTAAAAATACTTTTGTTAGAAATACTTCTACAAGGAATTTATATAATATGATGAAAGAAAATATAGATGACTCAATAAAAGAGATTACAAATGAAAAACAAGATTTTGTAGAGTTTATGAACGCTGAAAAAGAAGCATTTAAAGAATGGTCATCTGCAACAGAAGAAGAAAAAAATAAATTGATTAAAGAATATGATACTTTTTTGAAGGATTGCAATACGAGAATTGAAAATCTTGAAAACTTATATAATAAAAAATTAAAGGTTGAAAAACCTGCTGAATTTATGAACAAAAAATCAAAAGAATATCTTTGGGCTTCAATTCGATGGGCTATTGCTACAGTTGTTCTAACTATTGGCTTAATATGGATTTTAGGTATAATTGTAAGTCCCAAAATTGATGTTGGAGAAAAAATAATTGAAGTAAGTTTATTTAATAAACAAATTCCAATATATGAAAGTATTATTTTGTTAGCTATTGCTTGTTTAATAATTTATATTTTAAGAGTTTTTGTAAAAATGACTATTTCTTCAAAGCATTTAAGTGAAGAATATAAACAAAAATATATACTAACGTATTTTTATCTTTCTTTAATAAGTGAAGGTAAGATAGATGATTCTTTAAGTAATGCAATTTTATCTAAATTATTTACTAAAGCGGATACAGGGTTAATAAAAAATGATGCTGGTGTTGATCCTGAATCATTATATAAAACTTTAACAAGTGTAAATAAATAAAAAAGCTAGGAGAAATCCTAGTTTTCATTCATTTTATCAATTAAATTTGTAATATCACTTAAGCGTTTGAATAAAGATGTGTATAGGTATTAAGCGCTTCTTCTATTTTTGTATGTCCTAAGTATTTGGCAACAAAAAAACAATAGCTGAATCAAGTTTCTATTTTTTATAATTATAAAAAAATATATTCTATAATAAACATGGAAGTGATGCTTGTGAAGTATGATGAAATAGTTACTCATGATACTGGAATTGAGTATGGAATTATTAAAGGGAATAATAGGGTTTTATACATTAAAATTGGTAATGGTGGAAGTATCTATGGTTATAATAATAAGTATTTAGAAATAGCTAATGATGCAAAAGAAAAGATTGGATGTACAGTAGTAGTTGCTAGTAATCCTGTTAATATTAGAGAACATGATAATATTAAAAATGATATGGAATTTATTAATAAATATATGAATTATGATATAACAGAAATATTAGCATTTGGACATTCTAATGGTGGAGTAATATTAAGTAATTATTCATTTGAATATGAATTAATAAAAAAAGTTTTGATTATAAATGCTCCATTAAATATTAATTGGCATAAAATAAAAGAAGGATTATCAAATAGTAAAGCAAAAGTAACTTGTTTATATGGAACTAATGATCCATCATATAGATATATAGAATTACTTAAAAGAATAAAAAATATGGAAATAATAGAAGTTGAAAATGCTGATCATAATTTTAGTAATCATTATAATGAATTTAGATATGCAACAATAGAGTATTTGTTGAAAGATGTGTGATTAATATTTTAAAAATGAATAAAGAAAACTCCTTAACAGGATTTTTTTTATAAAATAGTTAATGTTTGCTTGAAATTTATTATTTGATTCTGTATTATATAAAATTAAAGTGAAAGGTAAAATATAATAACGAAAAGGAGATGAAAAAAATAAATTCAAAATGTAATGAATCTAACAAGTTGGATATAGGAATGAACGATTATTGTGATATAGAAGATCTTGAAGCAGCGTTTGAAGAAGTTGATAAAATAATTAATGTAATAGAGGAAGAAAATAAAATTCTAAGAAAAATATATAA
>JAZUBJ010000133.1:0-7855 GCA_045638445.1 Bacilli bacterium
TCATAAAAATAATAGTATAGTTTTAAGTACTAAAAAGCCATTTTTAGTTAATTTTAAATATTTATTTGAATTATTCAAAAAGAAAGAGATATTACCGTTTGGTTTGCTTGGTTTATATTTATTTAGTTATCCTTTTGTTAAACATGATAATTGGATTATAAGTGATAGATTTGATTCTGCCGGTGATAGTGGAGAGTATTTATTTAAGTATATAAAGAAAAATAATAATAAAAATAATATATACTTTGGATTAAAGAAAAATTCAAAAGATGTTGAAAAAATGAAAAAAATGGGTAAGGTATTACCAATTAATAGTATTTGGTATTATATTAAGTATTTGAATAGTGAATTAGTTGTTTCTTCACATATAGATGGTTTTATTAATAACCCTTTTGGAAAAAAGCAAATTTATTTAAATGCTTTTTGTAAAAGAAAGTTTGTTTTTTTACAACATGGTATTATTAAGGATGATTTGAGTTCATGGTTAGGAAAATATAATAAGAATTTGGATATGTTTGTATGTAGTGCTGATGGTGAATATAAGTCAATTATTAGTAATCCTGCATATATGTATGATGAAAATGTTGTTAAATTAACTGGATTACCAAGATACGATAATTTATTAAAAGGAAGTCATAAAGAAGAAAATATAATTAGTTTAATGCCTACATGGAGATCTTCACTAGTTGGTGATCTGATTTTAGGAACTCAAGATAGAAAATATAATCCTAAATTCAAAGATAGTGATTATTATAAATTCTATAATGGATTAATTAGTAATAGTAAATTATTGAATTTTTTAAAGAAAAATAATTATAAGTTATTATTTTACTTGCATCCTTCTATGAAAGGACAACTAAAAGATTTTGAAAGTAACAGTGATTTAGTTAAGATATCTTTTTATCCTAATTATTCCGAAGTATTTAAAAAATCAAAAATTTTGATTACTGACTATTCAAGTGTATTTTTTGATTTTGCGTATTTAAAGAAACCTGTCATTTATACTCAATTTGATAAAGATAACATGTCTTCTACTCATGAAATACATCGTGGTGGAGAAAGTTATTTTAATTATGAAAGAGATGCTTTTGGTGATGTTGTTTACAATTTGGATGATACCATTGACAATATTATTTCATTGATAAAAAAAGATTGCCGAATGGATGATAAATATAAAAAACGTGTAGATAAATTTTTTAAGTATAAAGATGAAAATAATTGTAAAAGAGTTTATGATGAAATTTTAAAATTAATTGATATTGATTAGGAAGTGAAGTATGAAAAAAAATAAAGTAAAAGTTAGTATTATAGTACCTGTTTATAATGGTGAAAAATATCTTCCTAAATGTTTAGATAGTTTGGTTAATCAGACTTTATCTGATATAGAAATAGTTATTATCAATGACGGTAGTAAAGATAATAGTCATGATATTATTAATGAATATGTTTTACTATATGATAATATAAAATATAAAAAAATAAAAAATGGTGGAGTATCTAATGCTAGAAATGTTGCATTAGATATGGCTACTGGTGAATATATTTTATTTTGTGATTGTGATGATTATGTTGATTTAGATATGTGTGAAGTTTTATTTAATAAAGCAAAAGAAACTCATTCAGAATATGTTGTTTGTGGTTATTATTCAGAAGATGAAAAAGGAATGTTTAAAAAAATGAGTTTGGGTAATGTATCTGATTATTCAAAATCTTTAGAAGAAAATCCAAATATAATTTTTGATAGTAGTTCTTTTGTATCTAGTAAATTGATATCAAAAAAATTAATTGATAAATATAATATTAGATTTAATAAAAAATATAAAATATTTGAAGATTTATTATTCGCATATATGACAATGTTAAAAGCGAATAAGATTGAGAAAGTTGATAATGCTTTTTATCATTATATTAGAAGAGATGGTGTATCCGTGTCTAGTGGTTTTGGTAATAAGTTTTATGATTTATTTCCTGTAATGGATGAATTAAAAGAATATTATGCTAAAAATAGCGATGTTGATTTTCAAGAACAATTAACTTTTCTTGCTATAAGACATTCTTTTATGAGGTTTGTTACGTTTCATAAATTAAAAGATACTTTTTTAAAAATTAAATATATAAATAAAACATATGATTATTTAAATAAGTTTAATTATAATTGGAAAAAAAATAAATATTTTAAGTTAAAAAAGATTGATTACAAAATATTTCGATTTAAATTTGTTTGGTTTTTTTCACCAATTATGTTTGGTTTATTAGATTTTATAAAAAAAATTAAGAATAAATAAAAAGCTATTATTTTGATAATAGCTTTTTTTATGATATAATCTAATTGTGATGTGGGGTGTAATATGAAAAGAAAGATATTGCTTTTTATGTTATTTATATTTAAATGGCATTTAAGATTTATTTATTTTTTTATTAAATTATTTACTAAACAAAAAAAGGAAATATTCTTTTTATCGAGACAATTTGATTTTATTCCGTTAAATTATGAGTTATTAATAAAAGAGCTTAAAAATAAAAATATAGGTGTTAAAGTAATCTGTAGAAAAGTATCAATGGGTGTTAATGCTATTATAAGAAACGAAAAGAAAAAGCATAATTTATTAAAGGAATTAAAGTCCATAATTTCGTATTACTTTAATTTATATAAACAAATGTATTATTGTGCAACTAGTAAAGTAATAGTTGTAGATGGTTATAATGTTACGGTTAGTCCTTTAAAACATAAAAAAGGTACTAAAGTTATTCAATTATGGCATGCTCTTGCTGCTATTAAAAAATTTGGATATCAAACAATTGGATATCCAGATGGTTTAAATCCCGATATAGCTAAAATGTTATGTATGCATGAAAATTATGATTATGTTATAAGTGGTTCTAAAGCTATGAATAAATATTTTGCAGAAGCATTTAATATTGACGTTAAAAAGGTTTTAGAGATTGGTACTCCAACTATAGATTATTTATTACAAGAAGATAATGATACAAAAAATAGATTGTATAAAAAGTATCCAAAAATGAAGAAGAAAATAAATGTTTTATATTCACCTACATTTAGAAGTGATGGTCGTGATAATACTCAGGAAGTAATAGATAAATTTGATACAAAAAAACATAATTTAATTTTAACATTCCATCCTAAAACAGATTCTGTTGTTAATAAGGATGTTATATGTGTTGATAGAAACGAATTTTCAACGTTTGATGTATTAAAAGTTGTTGATTATGTTATAACTGATTATTCTGCGCTTGCAATGGATGCTTGTGTTGTTAATAAGAAGTTAATGTTTTATGTTTATGATTATGAACAATATGATGAAGAGAATGGCATTAATATAAATTTATTTAAAGAACTTCCTGGATGTACATCTAGAAATATTGAAGATTTAATTAAAGTTATAGATAATGCAAATTATAATGAAAAAGGATACCAAAAATTTAGACGTAAGTTTGTGTCTAATTTAAATGGTGATAGTACAAAAAAATTAGTAGAATTAATGGAGAAGATGTTATGAAAAGAGTTTTAACTTATGGAACATATGATTTGTTAACACCAGGTCATATTCAACATTTAAAAGAATCAAAGGAAATGGGAGACTATTTAATTGTAGGCTTATCAACTGATGAATTCAATGCAATTAAACATAAGCGTTCTTATCTTTCATATGAAGAGAGAAAAATAGTTATGGAAGCTATTAAGTATGTTGATGAAGTTATTCCAGAAGAACATTGGGATCAAAAACCTGATGATATAAAAAAATATAATATAGATATTCTTACTATGGGAAGTGATTGGGCTGGTAGTGATAAGTTTGAATATTTAAAAGAATATTGTGAAGTTAGATTTACAGAAAGACCTTTTACTTGGTCTAGTACAAATTTTAGAAATTTTGTAAAAGAAGAAGCTGTAAAGGAAATTGAAAGTAAAAAGAAAAAAGGTAGTAAGTAGTTTGCTTGCTATCTTTATTTGATATTATAGACCATTTATGGTATAATTTGTTTTGACTTTGAGGTGAGAAGTGTGAAGAGATTTTTTGATGATCTTAAGAAGTATAAAAATTATATGTTGTATGCAACATGGGCTGAATTAAAAACTGAAGTAATTAATTCTTATTTAGGTTTTTTATGGATGTTATTAGAACCGCTTGCATTTATGTTAATCTATACTTTTATTGCAATATTTGTATTTAAATCAAATGTTGATTATTTTCCAGTGTTTGTATTTATTGGTTTATCTATATGGAATTTTTTCAACAAGATGTTAGTTGCAAGTGTTAAACTTGTTGCTTCAAATAGAGATACTGTTACTAAAGTATATTTACCTAAGTTTGTATTATTATTAATAAAAATGGGTGTGAATGGTTTTAAAATGTTGGTATCATTCTTATTAGTATTTTTGTTTATGATTGTATATAAAGTACCAATTACATGGAATGTATTATGGTTTATACCAATTTTAATAACTGTTTTTATAGTTACATTTGGTGTATGTTTATTTGCACTTCATATAGGTGTATTTGCTGAAGATATGACTAATTTAGTTAATATTGGATTAAGAATGTTATTTTATATGTCAGGTATTTTTTATAATATTGAAACTATAAATAATTCTGTTTATAGAACTATTTTACAAGATTTAAATCCTATTGCTAATTTAATTTATAATATGAGAAATGTACTTATGTACTGTAAAGCACCTGTTGGTATTTGGACTTTGGTTTGGTTCTTTATTGGTGTTGGAATAAGTATGCTTGGAATTAGAACTATTTATAAATACGAAAATACATATGTAAAGGTGATGAGATAATGAAGAAAGATGAAATAGCAATTAGTGTAAAAGATTTACATGTGTATTATAGAGACATGAATCGTTTTTCATTAAAGAAAGCAAGAAAAGAAAAAGGTTCAGGTAAATTATTTAAAGCTGTTAAAGGTGTTAGTTTTGAAATACCTAAAGGTCAAATACTTGGTATTTGTGGAAAGAATGGTAGTGGTAAGTCAACATTGTTAAGAGCAATATCAGGAATATTTGCTGCAGATAAGGGTAGTATTAATTTACATAAAAATACTATATCATTATTATCAATAGGTGTAGGTTTCCAAAGACAGTTAACTGGATATGAAAATATTTATTTATCAGGTATGTTACTTGGATATACTAAAGAGCAAATAGATGAAAAAGTTGATAGTATAATCGAATTTTCAGAATTAGGTGATTTTGTGTACAGACCTGTTAGAAGTTATTCAAGTGGTATGTATTCAAAATTAGCATTTTCAATTACCGCGATACTTGAAACTGATATTATATTAATTGACGAAGTTTTAAGTGTTGGAGATATTCATTTTAAAGAGAAGAGTTACAATAAGATGAAAGAGTTAATTAGTGACTCTAATAGAACTGTTGTTATTGTATCTCATAGTTCAAAAACTTTAATTGAACTTTGTGACAGAGTAATTTGGTTACATGAAGGTTTAATTAAGGATGATGGAAAACCTGAAAAGATTATGGAAAAATATGAAGAATTCATGAGAAGTGAAGCATAAAACTACTTTTATAGTAGTTTTTTTAATGTCAATTTATATGTAAAGTTGTTAGGGGAATGTTTATTAAGTGTGTTAATATTAATATAGGGTGGTAAATATGAAAATGTTGTCATTTATAGTTCCTTGTTATAATGAAGAAAAAAATGTTTTATTATTTTATAAAGAGTGTTTAAAATCATTTAAAAATTATGGATTAAAAATCGAAATTATTTTTATTAATGATGGTAGTAAAGATAATACTATAGGTGAAATAAAAAAGGTTGTTAAAAAGGCTAAATCTTTTAGTGTTAAATGTATTAATTTTTCAAGAAATTTTGGAAAAGATGCTGCTGTATATGCAGGACTTGAAAATGCTAGTGGGGACTATGTAGTTGTAATTGATGCTGATTTACAACAAAAACCAGAACTTGTTAAGAAAATGATTGATGTTTTGGAAGAAAATGATGACATTGATGAAGTATGCTATTATCAAGATAAAAGAATTGAAAATAAATTTATAAGTTTTTTGAAATCTAAGTTCTATTCATTTATAACTAAAGTTTCAGATATCGATTTTGTTAATGGTGCTAGTGACTTTAGATTATTTAGAAGAAATGTCGTAGAAGCGATGTTATCTATGTGTGAAAGTAATAGATTTTCTAAAGGTATATTTAGTTGGATGGGATTTAATATTTATTATTTACCATATACTCCTGAAGAAAGACAAAATGGTACGAGTAGTTTTAACTTTATAAAGTTATTTAAATATGCTTTTAATGGAATAGTATCATTTTCATCTTATCCAATAAGATTAACATTATATTTTGGATTTTTGATTACAATTTTAACATTTATATATTTTATGTGTTTTTGTATAAGATTAATTTTAAATATGAGTGTATTTAAATATTGGATTTTATTTGGATTAATTTTTCTTTTATTTGGATTTTTATTTATAAGTTTGGGCGTTGTTGGAATTTATATTTATAATATTCATGTTGAAACAAAATGTCGTCCAATATATATAAAAAAGGAATTATTAGTTGGAGGAAAAGTATATGAAGAATAAATTATTAACTCTTTATAAAAAATATGAAGAGTATATTAATTATTTTATTGTTGGTGTTTGCACTACTGGAGTTTCACTTGGAAGTAAATATCTTTTATTATTTACTATACTTAGTAGTAAGAACGCGTTTGAACTACAACTTGCAGTTGTTATATCGTGGATTTTAGCTGTTACTTTCGCATATTTTACGAACAGGAAATTTGTATTTAAAAGCAAAGAAAAAAATATGATAAGTGAAATGGCTATGTTCTTTGCAGCAAGATTATCAACATTATGTGCTGAATCATTAATCTTATGGTTCTTTATAACATTCTTAAAATTAAATAGTGATATGTATGTAATTATATGGACATTGTTGTCCCAAGTGGTTATATTTATTGGTAATTATTTTATAAGTAAATTTATAGTATTTAAAAAGAATAATAAATTATTATCTAAGAAAAAAACATTTATGTTTATTTTATGTATTTTATTATTAGTGCTATGTTATTTCTTTCCATATACTCATGATGATTGGGCTTGGGGAAGTGTAATAGGTGTTAAAAGGCTTGCTTCATTATTTAAAGATTATAATGGTAGGTGGCTTGGTAATATCTTCGTATTGTTATTAACAAGAAGTAGAATATTAAAAGCTAGTATTATGGCATTAGTATCTATTGGTATTATTAAATACATATATAATATTTCTGAATCTAAAGGTAATCTTTCTAAATATATTGTTATTGTATTGTTTTTGTTAATGCCATTATCTGTATTTTCTCAAGGATATGCTTGGGTTTCTGGTTTTACTAACTATGTTATTGTAATGTTATTAATTTTAATTTATATAAATTATAATAAAAATGTTATTCTTTATAATAAAAAAGAGTATTCCAATAAATATATTATTCCGTTTTTTGTTCTTGGATGCTCTGCATCTTTATTTATAGAGCATGTTACTATATATAATGTTTTATTAAGTATTTTCATTGTAATTATTTTTAGAATAATAAAAAAACATATTTCTAAAGTTAATTTATCTTATTGTTTAGGTACTATTACAGGTGCGATAATTATGTTTAGTAATGGTGCATATGGTAATGTTATTAATAATCAAGATGGGTATAGAAGTGTTAGTCAAGGAAATATTATTTTTAATTCAATTCAAACATATATAAAAACTTTATCTAAATATTTATTTTTAGAGAATCATTTTCTTAATATTTTTGTTGGTTTTATTTGTTTATATCTTATTTATAAATATTTTGAAAAAATTAAAAA
>JAZUBJ010000134.1:0-2437 GCA_045638445.1 Bacilli bacterium
AAAATATGCCATTTCTATACTATCTTTAACATTTTTTTCATCATAATTATTATCAATTGAATCAACTCTATTTATGTAATTATAAAAGAATTTATTAAGAAAAATAATAGAATCAACATTTTCTAACGTTTTAATTGATACATCAATATCTTCATATTCTCTTCCTTCTGGAAATCTTACATTTTCAAATGCTTTTTTAGAAAAAAGTTTAGTCCATAAATAAACTCTAAGTTCCTTATCTAATAAAATACTTTTAATAGCTTCTTCTCTATTTAAAATAATATTTTTGTAAGGAAAAGTATAATCTACAAAATAATCTTCTCCATAAACACGATAAAAATTACATGTTGCAACATCACAATTATTATGAATTAAAGCATTATATAATTCCATATACATATTTTCATTTATATAATCATCACTATCAACAAACCCAATATATTCACCAGTAACTGCATCAAGTCCAGCATTTCTTGCAGATGCAACTCCACCATGTTCTTTATTGATAATTTTTATTCTACTATCATTCTCTAAATATCTTTCACATATTTCTAAAGAATTATCTGTTGAACCATCATTAACAAGAATAATCTCTAAATTATTATATGTTTGGCTAGTAACGCTATCTAAACATCTAACTAAATAATTTTCACAATTATAAAAAGGAATAATAATACTAATTAATGGTAACTGAGTATTTTCTTCTTCATATTCTTCAATATTAATTTTACGAGCATTTAACAAATAATCTTTTAATTCAATATAAAAATCATAATCAATACTTTTAATAAAATTAATGAATTCTTTTATTTTATCAATGTCAACATTTTCAAAAGACAATAATGTATCTATTTCTGCTTCTGCCATATATATTAAACGATTATCAATAGATAATCTAACAGTATCATTGAAACTATAATAATTATCTCTAAAAAAAGATAATAATTCTCTAAAAACATAATCATGTTGTTTTAAATGTTTTTGATATCCCTCAATACTTGTAGATTGACCTGCTCTACCAGTTCTATAAACATATAAATTTTTATTAAAGTAAATAAAACTATTAACAAATAATAATGGAAAAATAACATATTCCATATCAGTATAAAAACCATTACTTAATTTTATATTATTATCTTGTAAAATTTTAGTTCTATAACTTATTGCATTCATTTCTGGAATATAATCATAATTAATAGTATCCATTACTGTATCCGCTTCATAACCAAGTTCAGCAGTAAAATATACTTTTTTTTCAGCATCATCAAAATAATCCATTTTTGTTAACACCATATCACAATCTATATTTTTTAATTGATTTACAACATAATTAAGTGATTCTTCATTAACAAAATCATCAGCATCTACCATTTTTATATATTTTCCAGTTGCAACCTTTAAAGCAGCATTAAAAGTAGAACCCGGACCTTGATTCTTTTGTTTTATCAATTTAATAACATTAGGATACTCAGAAATATACTCTTCAACAATTTTAACAGTGTTATCAGTTGATTCATCATCTACTACTATAACCTCAACCAAATCTTTTACATCTGAATTAACAACCGAATTTAATGTATTCCTTATATAATTTTCCATATTATAAGCAGCAACGCTTATAGATAATACCTTTTCCATAAATTAATTCCTTTCAAACAGTTTACAATATTAAAACATAACTTACTTGATAACAATTCTCATCAAGTAAATACCATATTTATCTCTTACTATATATAAAAAATTGTAACATACATAATCACAATTTGTAAAGCAAGGGGTATACATATAAATGATAAAAAAACAAAAAAAAGCACGCATAAAATATGTACTTTTTTATTTAAAAATAATCTTTCTATAATAATTATCTAAACCAGACTTCTTACCTAGAAATTCAGGTATTTGAGCAAATATATAATTATCCCACGTATTAGCATCCATTAAATGAATTTTACCTCTATTATCTAAACATAAACTCCACTCTACTTCTTTAATTTCTTCAATTTCCAAAGCACACTTAGTAACATAATCAATCATCTCATCCATCTTAGGAATCTCATAATTAATAATTTCCATATCATGAATATTATATTTAGAATTTCTCAAATGCCCTTTAACACATGATTTCTTAATATCTATATATCCCCTAATTACTTCTCCATCTTCCTTAAAACTTACATATGAACTAACAAGATCAACTTTACCATTATTTATCATAGTAACAAAATTAATAACAACTAAATTATTACTAATCTCATTAAGTTTTTTATGTTGAATTATATTTTTTTGACATAATAATATTTTATTATTTTTAATTTTTTCAAATACAAAACCAACACCTCTAAATTTAGATAAATCATAAACTTCATATGAAGAAACAAAATCTCTCTTTGCACTTCTACATAATACTTTTTTATTTTCAAGTAATAATTCTTCAAAT
>JAZUBJ010000135.1:0-2209 GCA_045638445.1 Bacilli bacterium
AAAGATATAGATAACTATATTTTACATATACTTCCTTTATATAATGAAAGTTCTATTAATAGAATTATTGCAAGTATTAAAAGTTTTTATAAATATTTATCTTTATTTAAAGGATATGTAAATATATCAGAAGATGTTGAAAGCTTAAAAAGAAAAAAAACATTACCAAAATATTTAAGTATTGAAGAAGTAGATCAATTACTTAATATTAAAATAGAAAATGCTTTTGATTACAGAAATAAAACAATATTAGAACTTTTATATTCAACTGGACTTAGAGCAACAGAACTTGTTAATTTAGATATAATTAATATAGACACAATGAATATGGTAGTAAATGTATATGGTAAAGGAAATAAAGAAAGAATAGTACCATTATCAAAAATATCAGTTAATTATTTAGACATGTATATAAATCATTATAGAAGTATGTTGTTTGTAAAAAACCAAAAACCAACAGATTCATTATTTTTAAATAATCACGGAAAAAGAATGACAAGACAAGGATTATATAAAATAATTGGAGAAGTAGCAAAAAAACAAGGTATAGAAAAAGAAATAACACCACACGTATTAAGACATAGTTTTGCAACTCATATGATTGAATGTGGAGCAGATATAAGAAGTGTACAAGAATTATTAGGACATGAAAATATAGTAACCACAGAAATATATACACACTTAGCCAATAATTTTATACAAGAAAATTATGATGAATTCTTTAATAGAAGCACACTAGAGGAGGAACCTGAAAATGTTTAATAGAGTTTTTCTTTTAGTACTTGACGGACTAGGAGTAGGAGAAGCAAAAGATGCAAAAAAATATGGAGATTCAGGGTCAAACACGCTACTTCATACAATAGGTAAATCATATAATTTAGATGTTCTTGAAAAATTAGGATTAACTAAATTAATTGGATATAAAGAAGAAAATATTAGAGGACTTTATATGAAAGCAAGTCCAGTTAATAAATTAAAAGACTCGCTTAACGGACACTATGAATTAATGGGTTGCGTATCAAATATAGAATACAAAACATATCCAGATGGATTTCCAATTGAATTAATAGAAGAAATTGAAAAAAGTACACATAGAACAGTAATCGGAAATATAGCAAGTGATGGAGAAATATTAATTAATCAACTTGGAGATATGCAAATTGAACAAAAAGCAATAATTATCTATACTTCATGCGATTCAGTACTACAAGTAGCCGCACATGAAGATATTATTCCTGTTGAAGAATTATATAAAATATGTGAAAAAATAAGATTTATTGTAGATAAACATGACTATAAAATTGGAAGAATTATAGCAAGACCATTTACAGGAAAAAACGGAAGATTTATAAGAACAGGAAGAAGAAAAGATTTTTCACTAGAACCACCAAGAAATGTACTAGATGTATTATATGAAAATCATATACAAACAATATGTATCGGAAAAATTGGAGATATGTTTTCAAATAAAAGTATCTCATATTCAATAAAAACAAAAGATAATATTGATACAATGCTAAAGGTAGTAGACTTCGCAAAAGGAGAATTTGAAGGTTTAGTATTTGCGAACTTTAATGATTTTGATTCATTATATGGTCACAGAAGAGACAAAGAAGGATACCTAAAAGCACTAGAAGAATTTAATTATTACTTACCAATATTATTAAAAAAATTAAAAAAAGATGATTTATTAATAATAACAGCAGATCATGGAAACGATCCAACTCATGAAGGAAGTGACCATACAAGAGAAAAAGTGCCAGTATTAATTTATAATAAAAAAATGAAAACAGGAAAAATGATTGAAGAAAGAAATACATTTGCAGATGTAGGAGCTACTATATTAGATAACTTTAATCTTCAAGATGAAGAAATATTAGGTAAAAGTATATTTAAAGACATAAAAAGTGAAAATTAATTTTTCACTTTTTTTATAAATAAATAATAAAGATATTTAAAACACTAAAGTTGAATAACTAATTTTATTATGATATAGTAAATAAAGATGGTAAATAATTTTAAGAGTAGTGGAGAAGTAAAATGGCAAAAAAAGAAAGGAAAAAAATGGGAAAAATTGAAATAGTTTTTACAATATTTAGTTTAATTTTTCTAATAGGTTTTTCTTGTTTTTATGGATATAGAATGTTTTATTATAAAAACAAATTAGCACCAAAAAGCAGTGACGGAAAAGAAATAGTATTATTATCAA
>JAZUBJ010000136.1:0-16940 GCA_045638445.1 Bacilli bacterium
ACCAGCTCTTTGAGAATACAAATCTGATAATGTCGCACAAATTTGAATATACTCATCTCTCTTTGTTAAAATAACATCAAAATCGTTTAAATCACTAATACAATCATTTAATTTATTCATAGTATCTGTTAATTGTTGACTTTGTGCTTCATACGCTGAACCACTCCATACAGAATCAAAACCTAAATTATTTATATTAGTAACACAACTATTCATCTTAGATGTATCCATATAAACTACTCCTTTTAATCATTTTAAAAAACCATACTGTTGTAAAAACACTATGGTTAATATTATTAAGCTCTATCTTTTTTATTAATGATATCTTTAACTATTTCAGGAACTTCCTTCATAGCATTATGACAACCTTTAGCTTTTTGAGTAAACTTACCACTATCTGTTATAAAACCACTTGCAAAATTACCTTTGAAATAATTATCTAAATCATCAACAGTATGCTCATAAGCCCTAAGAATCTCAGTTGCTTCATCATTTAGATTATTAATTGTATTTCCCCAATCAGCAAGTTGTGCTAAATCAACATAAACTTGTGACGCATCTCCTGTACTATTCATTATACTCTCCTTGAATAAGCTGTTTCAAATTCTAAAGCAGCTTCTGATTTTTTTTCTAAATAAGAAATATATCCAGTCATTGTTTGACTAATTCTATCATATAAGCTCATATAATTATTACAACAATCAATAAATGCAGTTTTTAATTCAGCATCTATCCAAGCATTTGAACTAGAAATATTACTTATCAATGTTTTAAATTCATTTATTTTATCTTCATAACTTGATTGAGTTTTCTTTAAACTATTAACTATTAAAGCAACATTATCATAATCATGCATATATCTATCAACCATATTATTTCCTCCTAAACAATTTCCAAAGAATGCATATTAAATGCATTCTTCAGAATATATTTTTTTAATAATTACAAGATGTATGATTTCTAACACCTGCTAGAGCATCACTTACAGCTTGGTGAACAATACTTGAAGTATTTCCTAAATATTGTTGGAACTCTCCACTAGTATATCCACTAAATTGACTTGTAGCAGTAATTTGTGCTATTGGATCCATTCCAAATTGACTCTTAAAGTTAGAATCTTCACATCTATTTAATATTGCCGAAATAACAGACATAGTTCCATCATATGTACCATCAGATTCAGCAGCAACAACAGCACACAATAAATTATAATCTTCAGTATTTAATCCATATGACATATTACCTGTAGTAACTGTATATCCTGCTTCTGGATTATTTGTATAATTACTTACATCAACATTTGGATCTCCTACACCAAAACTAATATCTTCTGCCTTAAGTTCAACAGGCTCCCATTTTGGTGTTTCAGGTTCTGTTGGAGTACCAGGTCCAGGTGTTCCAGGATCAGGTGTACCACCTTCATTTTCACCACTTCCAGGATTTGGATTTTCAGGTTCAGGATTTGTTCCAGTACCTGGGTTAGTTCCAGTTCCAGGATTTGTTCCAGTTCCTGGATTAGTTCCAGTTCCTGGGTTAGTTCCAGTTCCTGGGTTAGTTCCAGTTCCCGGATTAGTTCCAGTTCCCGGATTAGTTCCAGTTCCTGGATTAGTTCCAGTTCCCGGATTTGTTCCAGTTCCAGGATTTGTTCCAGTTCCTGGATTAGTTCCAGTTCCTGGGTTAGTTCCAGGTTCAGGATTTGTTCCAGGTGTTCCCATTTCTGGAGTTGTTAAGTCAGGATTAACTCCAGGATCTTCATATTGATCGAATTCTTGTAACTGACTTGCATATGTATTAACTGTTCCTTGTAGTGATTGTAAAGCACCAAGAACACTTGTTAAATTGTTACTAATTAATTGAGCAGCACCTTGAAAATTCATACCATCAATATTTGTAACACCCTTTAATTTACTTTGAATCGAAGTAACTTCACCTTCTAAACTAGTAAGCTCAGTACCTAATTTAACAGTCAAATTAAGTAATTCAGACTTACTACTTACGTTTGTTGTTTTCGACATTTTCTCACCTCTATCTTAAAGTAATTATATCAAATAAAAAAAACATAATCAATTATTTAAAAAGAAAAAAACATATACTTTTCATATATATGTTTTTTCTTAATTATTATATAAGCACTAATCTAGTACCATTTTTAATATTACTATATTTAACAATAGCATTCATATCATACATTTCACCACTAGATTTATTATACATACAAGGAATATTATCACTATAATAACCTCTATTTAAATCAGGAATAGCTTTTTTTAAAATAGTAATTAAATCATGTATTCTTCTGTCAATAGGTATAAGAAGTTCATATTTCTTATCAAGTATTGGCATTTCCATAATAACATATACTCTAAAATCCATAACTTACTCCTCCGTATAAAAATCTAATAGTTTTGCATAAGTTGCAGTACCTCTATCAACATTATAACCAAAGTCACCAGGTATAGCAGCTCTCGTTTCTTTTGTATAAGTAGATGACTTAATTGTAAATTGATCTGTAATACCAGAACCAACCCAAATAGCATTTATTGGTTGTACACCATTTCTATAGAAATCTTCATATTCATATAATTTAATTTTATTAACTGCATCTGAGAATACAAATCTAATATTTTTATTTGACTTAACTTTTACAAGGAATTGTTTGAATTCCCTATCAAGCCCACCAGATAAAGAATTAATAAATTCTTCTATTCCATGAATTATAAATACAGATGTTCTATCAGTATTCTCAAGTTCAGAAACTTCCTTCATTTTTTCAAATGCCTCAGTAGAATTTAAAGAATAATAATTTTTAAATTTAGAAGCATCTTTAAAACTTTCAGATTTATCACAAACATATAAATCAATTGATACTATATTTTGGAATACTTGTGCAAGTGAACTAGTAAATTTATCAAGCATTGATATATCTTGTGCAGAAATTAATGAAATTAAACTTCTATTAAAGTTAAATGTACTTGTTTCAAGACTTTCTTTAACAATACCAATAGGTACATTACTTAATGTATCAATATGACTCTCAATATCTTGAAGTCTAACATGATCTGGAAGAACAGCAATCTTATCAGCTTTCTTAGATACTTTTTCATTTAATTGAGCACAAATATTTTTAATAAATGTATTAATATTCTCCCACTTATATGGATAAGCAGTTTGGAATTCAAATACACGTCCACCTATCTTACATAAACCTCTTCCTCTAACAGGAGTTGGTATCATACCACGAATAGGTCCAAGAATACTTGCATAGTCACCTTCATCATTAAATTGTAAACATAATTGAGTACCAAAGTTTTGAGATGTTTTACCTCTAACTGCATTTATACCAGTAGCACTTATTACAAAGAATATACCATACTTCTCACCCTCACGGCTTAATTGAGCAATAACATCAATATATTGTTCATATGTTTCACCAAGAACTTCATAATTATTCACCATAATCATAATTCTTGGTAATTTCTTACCACTATTCTTTATATAAATATTATAACTACCATTATAAGATGCAAATAATTTCTTACGTTTTTCAAGTTCTTTAGTAACTTTATTAAATAAATTAACAAGTTTTTCTTCTTGATTTATAAATATTACATCTCCAACTTGAGGAGCTTGATTAAATGTACTAAACATCTCACTACCAAAGTCAACTACATAAATATTTAACTCATCAGCAGAATGATTAATAATCAAACTATATATGATAGATGATAACATAATTTCTTTATCATCAGCACCATATATTAAAGTATTACCATTTTCACTAAAATCAAGAACTAATAAATCTTGTCTTTGATTATTAGGATCATCATATTCTCCAACTACAGCTTTTAGTTCATATTTTTGAGCAAAGAAAGCATATTTTCTCATCAAATTAGTTACATATATTTCAGCTGGAATCTTATCTAGCCATAATTTTTTAGCAACCATATTTTTCTCACTGGCTTTATCACAAATATATTTTAAAATATTTGGAAGTTCTTCTCCTTGAGAAGCATGTTCAACTACACTAACTGTCTCAACACTTCTAACAATATCACCTATATCATTTAAGAATGAAATGTCTCTATCAACTATTTTAGTTATTTTATCTTTTGGAATATATTTTGTTCCAGCATAAGCAGATTGACCCATCGCGAAATAATCATTATAACCAACTTGTAAATAAAATCTACCAGCTTTCTTAATAGTAACAGCATCAGGACACTTAATAACATCCATAGAATCTGCTCTTTCTTGAACTTTTAAACAAACTTTAAATTTAGAGTTTGACCAAATTTGATCATCTACAATACCACTTGGCTTTTGAGTAGCAAGAATTAAGTGAACACCAAGTGAACGTCCAATACGAGCAGTACTAATTAACTCGTTCATAAATTCAGATTGTTGACTCTTTAACTCAGCAAACTCATCTGAAATTATAAACAAATGTGAAACAGGTTCTTTTATTTTACCATTTCTATATAACTGTTGATACTTATAAATATCAAGAGTACTTTCATTTAATTCTGCTTTTGCTTTATTAAATAATTCTTGTCTTCTCTTAAGCTCACTTTGAATTGAAGATAAACTTCTTTTTATTTCAGCTTTATCTAAGTTAGTAATCTTACCAGCTAAATGAGGAAGTCTAATTCCAAGAAGCGGATTTTCAAATGCACCAGTAAGTCCACCACCTTTGTAGTCTATAAGTACAAATGAAACTTCATCGGGATTAAAATTCAAACACATAGAAAGTATAAATGTAATAATAAATTCAGATTTACCTGAACCTGTCATACCAGCAATCAAACCATGAGGTCCATGAAACTTTTCATGCAAGTCTAAAGTAAATAATTCACCATCAGCACGAACACCAATTGGAACACCTAAACTATTAACAGGATTATTACTAATCCATCTATCAAGAATATTTAATTGTTCTACTCTACCAACCTTATACATTTCAAGAAATCCAACAGAATTTTTTAAATCATTTAATACACTTTCTGTTTTAATAGGAATATTACTTAATTTTTCACACATAAGCGGAAAATTAACATTTTCAAAAGAATCCATTGCAAATCCTTGTTGATTATTTTTATTCAAATCATTTGTAATAATTGCACTTTTTGCACCATCAGCTGATAAGAAATGAGTAATTTCATTTGGTAAATTTGCAATTCCATTATTAAGTACAATTAAACCAAATCCTAAATTTCTTTCTTCTCTTAATATTTTATCAATAATTTCTAAATTTTTAATTTTCTTAATATTATCAACAATTAATAAATAATATGGTTGAACATTTTTATAATTCAACGAAGTTTCTACTCTTTTTCCACCATCGCTCTCATTATATTTTCTTGCAGTAAATGTTTGTTCTAAATAGAAAGATAACTTAGACATATCATCATAATTTGTTGCATAAAATCTTATATCTTTATTATCACTCCATGCATGAGGTAACATTTTAAAGTTTTCCCACATATCACTACTCGTATCATTAATCATAAATACAAGTTTTAAATCATTATATGCTTGATAAGTAGCAAGTTGCAAAATAATGCTCTTAAGCATTGTTTCTTTATATTGCTTCTCACCAATTAAAACCATTTTATTTCTTTCTGCTAAATTAATTGTAACAGGACAATTAGGAATATCCTTAGCAGTTTCGGCAGTTTGTTCTAAATTGTCTTTTAAATTATCCTCGGCCATTGTAAAATCTTCAACAGAATATTGTAAATTTATTCTTAAAGGGATTGTACCAATACCAAGTCTAACACTCATAAAATCATCACTTATTATTTGTCTTTCCCATAAATTTCTTTTTCTTTGAAGTATTATATTTTGTATATATTTTGGTTCAGGATAATTTTCAACTAATATTTGATGTTGATTATGTTTAATTGTAGAAATTTTATTTCTCTTTTCTATTAAATAATCACCATATTTCTTTTGTCTTTTTTCTTCATTTTTAAGCATTTTCTTCTTGTTATATTTTTTTAATAAACTAGGCCATAATAACACAGAAGAAATCATCGCAACAGCAATAACCACTGAAGGTAATATTTTAACCCAAGTACTATCACCCTTTGTAACGTTTAAAATTGAAGTAGATAAAGTAACAATAGAAGTCATAGTCATTGTAAGCATTGGTCCAACAGTTAATAAAACAGGTGTATCATCAGGTTCTTGCTTACCAGGAGGACTATCAATTCTTAAAATCTCTTCAGTTATTGAAGTAACAAATCTTGGTTGTCTAGAGTAATAATCATTTTCATCATATAAAACAAGTGAATCATCCTCTTCCGTGGCAAGTAATTCTTCAGAATACTTTGGCATTTGCCTTTTTGCAAGAGCAGTTGAATTAACAACAGCACGACCATTATTATTATTTATAAGAATATAATCATTTAAAATAATGATTGTATAGCCAATAATAAACACTTTATCTCCTGTTTCAAGTCTCATAGAAGATATTTTATTACCATTTACATAAACACCAAACTTAGTATCAATAGCATCAATTTTAAATCCTTTTTCATCTTTAGTAAGTGTTGCATGTTTTAAAGCAATATAGTGATTGTCCAAAACAATATTTTGATCAGTCCCACGACCAATAGCAAACTCTCTATTTTCAATTACTGAATATGATGTATACGTTTTATCATTTTCTTCATCTACATATAAAAGAGCTACCGTTTCAGCACTATGTTCTTTTATACGTAGTTGATATATCTTATTAACAGCAAGATTCACATTCTTAACTCTAATCTCATCATCATTTAAAATATAACAAACATCACTACTAACTAAAGACCAATAATCTCCATTTCTTTCAACTGATAAAAGATCACGTTCATTATCATTATAATCAACATCTTTAATCCAATAAAGATTAATATTTTCATTTGGAAATTTATATTTATATAATTTTTCTTGTTTAATTAAAACAATTTGCATTACATATCCCTCTATTCTTCTTCAACACTTACATCTTCAATTTCTTCTTTATCTTCATCTTTTTCTTCGCTAAGTTCTTCCATATCCTTTTTCAAAGATTCATCTAACTCATTAATTCTATTTTTTATCTCTGTTATCCTATCAGTTATAATAACTCTCTCATCTTCAAATGATGCTTTAGTTCTTCCATAATAACCATTAGTATCATCTGCTAAAGCTTGAAACTTATTATTAATTCTTTTGTTTTTAACAGATGAATTTATAAGTTCAACACACTCATTTAGATTTCTTTTAATACTTGATATATTAAATTCTAAATAATCAAGTTCACTTAAACTTTTCTTATTAGAAGACAAATCATCTTCTAATATACTTATTTCTTTTTTTGTATTTATAATTCTATTATCAGCATTTTTATCTTCCATATATACTCCTTGTTACTATAACCCATATTATATTAATTATAACATTAAAATAAATTTATAAAAAGTACTTTTACAAAATAAAAAGAGTATTTTTAATACTCTTTATCCTCTTAATGAATCTGCTTCTGAAGCAAGAGCTTTTTCTGTTCTAGCAGTAGCTTCTGATGCACCAGTTAACATTGCTGAAAATTCATCAACTAATCTAACATAATCATCAAATTTTGTTTTTAATGAATTAAATCTATTTCCTAAAGATTCACTTGCATCTCCAACAAATACATCCTCAGCACCAACTCTTTTCATTGATGCACCAAAATCAGAAAATATATTTTGCATACTCTTAGCACATTCTCTTATTGTATTAGCACCGCTTCTTACACGTTCATATGTAATATTTGTACTTTGTCCGTCCATAATTTCCTCCTAACCTCTATTTGTATAATTATCAATTATATTTTGTTCATTTTTAACAACTGTAGCACTAGTAGTCATACAGTAATTAGCATAATCATCAATAATTTTTTTCATCATATCTAAATCATCACGACTATCTCTAATTTTTTGACCTATAGCCATAGCAGCTGGAGAAATATAACCACTTGATAATAACTCATCTAATGTAGAATAAATTTTTTCAATATTTTGACCAAACAAACCTGCTTGATTTTGAATAGAGCCACCTTCTTGTCTTAAAACAGCAGGATTAGCTACGAATAAATTTGACATATTACCTCCTTATTATTTCATATATCTTATAAATTAAGTATAACATTATAAAAAAAAATAGTAAATCTATTTTACATTTTGTGTAAAAGAAAAATAAATTATTAACAAAAAAGAAACTACTCTTCTGTAGTTTCTTCTTCACTTTCAATATTTAATTCTTTAATTATTCTTTCTATTTTTTGTCCATATTCAATTGATTCATCAAAAATAAATTTTAATTCAGGAGTATGTCTCATAACTAATCTTTGAGATAAAATACTTCTAAAAAATCCTGCTGCATTATTTAAATCTTTTTCAACTTTTTCTCTATTATCAAAAGTTGTGAAATAAACCTTTGCAAAAGATAAATCATTTGATACTTCACAAGCAGTAATAGTAACACGTTTAAAATCTTCATCCCTAGCATCTTCTAAAAGAATCATACTAAGTTCTCTTTGAATTTCACTACCTGCTCTTTCACCTTTTAATTTACTCATTATTTCTTCACTTCCCTATTTTCAAATACTTCAATCATATCTCCATCTTTAATATCCGGGAAATTTTCTACAACGATACCGCAATCATAACCACTCTTAACTTCACTAGCTTGGTCTTTTTCTCTTTGAAGTGATTTAATTTTAGAAGTAGTTACTACGATACCATCTCTAATTACTCTACAAAGTGAATTGTTTTTAACAACACCACTTGTAACATGAGAACCAGCAATATTTCCGATTTTTGAAAAATGGAAAATTTGTCTAACTTGTGCTTCACCAAGAATAACTTCTTCATATTCAGGATCAAGCATACCTTTCATAGCAGCTTCTATTTCTTCTACTAATTTATAAATAATATTATAAAGTCTAATTTCAACTTCATACCCTTTAGCAGTATCTTTTGTACTCTTAGCTGGAATTACATTAAATCCAATAATGATAGCATTAGATGCATGTGCAAGAACAACATCACTTTCTGTAATTGTACCAACACCACTTCTAATAACATTTACTTTAACACCTTCAACATTAATTTTTAAAAGTGCATTTTTAACTGCTTCTTCGCTACCTTTAACATCAGTCTTAAGTACTACATTTATTTCTTTTCTACCTTCTTTAATAGAATCAAATAATTCATCTAGACTTAATGCTTTATGAGCAAATCGCTTACTCTTTTCAGTTTCTTTTCTCTTAATAGCAACACTTCTTGATTCTTTTTCACTTTCAAACGCCATGAATTTATCTCCAGCTACTGGAACATCTTCAAGTCCTGTTACTTCAACTGGTTTACTAGGTTCAGCACTAACAACTTCACGTCCAGTATCATCTCTTAAAGTACGAACCTTTCCATGATGAACACCAACAACAATTGGGTCACCTAATCTTAAAGTACCATTTTGAATCAATAATGTAACAACTGGTCCTTTATTTTTATCTAGTTTAGCTTCAATTACAGAACCTGTAGCATATCTATTTGGATTAGCTTTTAATTCCATAACTTCACTTAAAGCGTTAATGTTATCTAAAAGTAAATCTACACCAAGACCAGTTTTAGCACTAATCTTACAGAAGATAGTATCTCCACCCCATTCTTCAGGAGTAAGACCAACTTCAGATAACTCACTCATTATTTTATCAACATTAATATTTGGTTTATCAACCTTATTAACAGCAACTATAATTGGAACACCTGCAGCTTTAGCATGATCAATAGCTTCTTTAGTTTGAGGCATAACACCATCATCAGCAGCAACAATTATAATAACGATATCAGTAACACTAGCACCTCTTGCTCTCATTTCAGTAAATGCAGCATGTCCTGGAGTATCTATAAATGTTATTTTTCTTCCATCTTTTTCTACTTGATAAGCTCCAATTGCTTGTGTAATACCACCAGCTTCACCAGAAGCCACATTAGAACTTCTAATATAATCAAGTAAAGTAGTCTTACCGTGATCAACATGACCCATAATTGTAACAACAGCAGGTCTAAGTTCTAAATCACTTTCTTTATCATTAATTACATATTCTTCAAAATTTGTAATATCAGTTGTTTCTTCTTTAACAAGTTCTTTATTATATTCAAGAACTACAACACTAGCATCATCAAAAGAAATAGCTTGATTAGAAGAAATCATAAGACCCATTCCAATAAGTTTTTTAACAACTTCACTAGCACTAACACCCATAGAAGTAGCTAAATCAGCAACACTCATTCCTTCTTTATATAGAACAACATTACTTTCTACTTCTTCTTTATTACTTTGAAGTTTAGTCTTATTCTTATAAATATTTTTCTTCTTTAAAGATAATTCTTCATCTTTATTACTTCTATTATTATCTTTCTTTTTTATTTTTTCTTTAACTTTAGTATGATTATCTAATTCAAGATTATAAGCCATAGCAGCTTCTTCAGCTCTATCTTCAAGTTCAAACTTATCAGCTAACTCTTCAGATAAATTGTTTTCACGACTTGCCATTTCATTATCTAAAACAATTATAGCTTCATCATCTAAAATATCATTTTCATTTTTATAAGAATAACCTAGTTCCTTTAATTTATTTAATACTTCACTTGAATCAACACCTAATTCTAAAGCATAATCTTTAACACTCATTAATATTCCTCCTTTTCTATATTTTACTTAATAAAATTTCATATATTTCATCTTCTATTTTAGTATTTAAATGACGTTCTAATATTTTAGTTTTTTGAGCTTTTAAAATAACTTCTCTATCTTTCTTTAAATAAGCTCCTCTACCATTAGCTTTATTAGTATCATCAACAAATACTAATCCTTCATTATTTCTAACTACTCTTAGTAAATCTTTTTTTTCACACTTTTCATTACTCACAACACATGTACGTAATGGTACTTTTCTCTGTTTCATGATTTACCTCCTATTTATATTTATTTGTTTATTTCAGCGTTTATATCTCTTAATGTTTTAATATTAATTGTATATTTAGTTAATTTACTAGCAAGTTTAATATTGATACCTTTTTTACCAATAGCTAAACTTAAGTTTTCATCATCAGCAATAACTAATGCTTCTTTTTTCTTTTCATCAGTTATACTAACATTTAAATTTTTAGCTGGACTTAATGCATTAGCAATAAATTCTTCCATATCTTGACTATACGCAATTAAATCTACTTTTTCTCCTCCAAGTTCATTAATTATATTAGCAATTCTTCTTCCTTTTTCACCAATACAACTACCAATTGGATCAACATTTGGATTTGTAGAAGCAACACATACCTTACTTCTAACACCTGCTTCACGTGCAACACCACGAAGCTCTAAAGTACCATCAGCAAATTCTGGTATTTCATGTTCAAATAATCTCTTAACAAAACCATAATTCTTTCTTGATACTAAAATAAGTGGTCCCTTTGGAGTAGCTTCTATTTTAGTAATATAAACTTTAATAGAATCACCCATAGTTAACTTTTCACCTGGAATTAATTCATTCTTAGAAAGAATACCACGAGCTTTACCTAAATCAACATAATAGTTTTTAGCATCTTCCATAGCAAGGAATCCAACCATTAATTCATCTTCCTTATCCTCAAATTCACTCATGATTTTTTCACGTTCAGCTTCTCTAATTTTTTGAAGAACAACTTGTTTAGCAACACTAATAGCTACTCTACCAAAATCTTTTGGAGTTACTTCTTCTAATATTTCATCTCCTACTTGGTAATCACTATTAATTTCTTTAGCTTCACTAATTTGTAATTCATTTAAATAATCATGTTCAACCTTTACTTCTCCAGTTTCTTCATCAATATCATCGTCATCATCATTATAATCTTCAACAATAGTAGTAACTTTAAATACTTTAATTTCACCAGTATTTCTATCAATTAATACTCTTGAAGCATAATCAGCTTTTTCATTCTTTCTAAATGCTGTTGATAAAGCAGTTTGCATTGCTTCAATAACAACATCTTCGTCAATTCCTTTCTCTTGAACAATAAAATCTAAAGCTTTTTTAAATTCTATAGATTTTGCTTGTTCTAAATCTTCTTTTTTCTTAGTTCTCATCTTCTAAACTTACTCCTTTGCTTCCTACATCTAAAACATAATCTTCAATTTCTAAATCTAACTCATCGATAATTGGGTTTACAATATGAGTTGCTTTAACACATAAATCTAAATCAACACCATTTTCACTATCGATAGTTACAAACAACGTCTTTTCTCCATCCTCTTCACCAAAACGAACCCCAACTAATTCTATATTCTCTTCATTAAGCGGAGCCTTTATTGCATTGAATACTTTTTCTTCCATAATTCCTCCTTATATAAATTAAAGAGTGGACTTATGCCCACTCTTCGTTGTCAGCCCTATTATAACATAATAAATTTTATGTTACAAGACATTTTTTAGGATTTGATTTTATACATCATAATCAACAAATCCACTTCCACCATGGATTAAATTCCCATCAGTACATTTAATATAAGCAGTAGCATCTGCAAATGCCCATGTAAACAATGGACTAGCAGTTGCACCTATACCAGCTCCAGTAACAGTAACTTTGCTTTTAAAATCACTTTTAGTTCCGCCATACTCTATATATTTTAAATTAGAAAAATTAAATGTTGCATAATACATTTTTAAAGTTCTACCAGCAGGTATTTGTGGAATAACCATAACCTCTATTTTCTCATTATTACCATCTACTCCATTAAATGCAGTATCAGAGATTTCAACAACAGAATCACCATCTATTGTTAAAGGAATATTAATTACTTTACTATAATCATAATAACTTTCATCAATACCATCAATAGTAACCTTATTATCTATAACAGTCGTAATAAATTCAACTTGTGGAGTTACAGGGTTATTTTCAATATCTCCAGTTACACTTTTAACTCCCTCACATCCTTTAACAAAATAACTATTACCATTATTAGTAATTTCTACTTTGTCATTACCAGACTCCCATAAATCCTTAATATTAACACTAGACTTTTTAATATCAGTAATTTTTATTGATTTTGTTCCACTTATATTACCACTACCACCCGCATCATAAATATCATAGCAATAATTATCATCAAAAATAATTACTCTTTTAAATTCACCATTTCTATCCATTTCAATAAAATATTCTTTTCCTTCTGCATCCATATCCAATTTAGATGTGTTAAGTATATTATTATCCGTACTACTATAATATACAGTTTGACCACCTTTATTAAAAGCATCACCTGTAAATTCACCTTTAGCAGTATCCATTATTTTTTGGACTTCTGTTATAAAAGTATTTTGTTTTGCTTGATTAAACATACCAAGTACATTTGGCATCGCAACAATAACCAATATTGCTAAAATAGCGATTACTGCTAACAACTCTACTAACGTAAAACCATCTTTATTTTTCATATATCATTTCTCCTCATATTTTATTAATAAAAGAATTATAACAACTCTATAAAATAAAGTCAAATTACAAAAAAAAGAATGCTTGAACATTCTTTTTATTATTTGTATTTATTGTTTTTCATAAGAAATCGCACTTCTTATGCCATTATATATATTCCAAACATTCTCAATTGTTGTTGTTTTAGAGCCTCTTCTACTATCTGCCCAGTTAGAAAATGGATCAAGAAGTACCACTTTACTAGGATCACTAGAAGGAGCTAAAGTCATATAATGACCAGGCACTAATATTAATACGGCATGTCCACTATTTAACTCATTCATAATGTTTTTTCTTAAACTTTCTCCACTTCCACCTAATGTTTTAGCTTTTAAATTATAATATGCCATATTAGAAGAACTTGTAAGTTCACCCACACTAGCTGCTCCATAACCTCGTCTTGTATATTCACCCTTAGCAATATTAATATTTCTCATCTTAGAAACTACTGTTGGAGGTGTTATAGAAAAATCTTTATTAAGACCTGCAGCAATCATAGAAAATGATGTATACCCACAAGAAGACGAACAAAGTGTCGCCATTCCACCATTAGGACCACCACCAGTATCATACTTTATATTTCCCCATCTTGAATCACATTGTTGATAATGAGGAAGACCTAAAGTATTCTCTATATAATTACCTCCAGAACTATAATCACCAACAAGTTCACTCATACTAGCAGAAATTTCTTCTAATTCTTTTTCAAGTTGTTTTTTTAACTCTTTATCTTCAATTTTCTCAACTGCATCTACAGCTTTAGAATAATCACTATCACTTTTAGAATTTCTTACTCTCTCTACTAGTTCTTTTGCTTTAATAACTAAATTTAAACTTTCCAGTTCTTTTTTTAGTTTTTCTTTTTCTTCTCCATCACTCATATCATCTAAAGCACTAAGAGCTTGTTGATAAGAAAAATTATCTAAACTTTCTTTTAAACTATTTACTCTAGTTCTTGCTCTATCATCATAAGCAGCTTGTATTTTTTCAGCTGTCGCACTATCTAAACACGACTTATAAGTATAATCCATTGTAGTTACACTAATAATAATATTTACAAATGTTGGAACCAAAAATAATACCAAACTAGCTACAATTCTTGATATTGAATTACTAAACGCTCTTTTTAACGCTCCATCATTTCCTTCACTAAGAGCTTTTACAAACTCTATCATAAGAAAAATAACTAATAATAACGGAGCTGCTATTTGAAGAGCAACTAGAAATAATTTAAGCATTCTTAAAACACTTAAAACCTCAGGATTATTACATATAGATAATAAACCTATCATAAAATCCACTCCTTACATACCTAGATAAGTTTTTGCCACTTCTAGAACTCTTTGTAACTCAGCTAACAATGTATTAAAATTAGTATTTATATAAACCATATCATTAGCTTCACTCTTAAGTTGATGTTCATATGCCATATTAGCAAGTCTTTCAATTCCTAAATATAAACATTCTCCTTTTAAATTATGAACAATTATAGAATAATTTGTCATATCATTTTCATTTTTATAATTAACAAGTTTATTAACTAAACCTTCATTAACAAAATCACCTAAGATTTCATCATACATTTCCATGTCACCTAATGAATCTAAAACACTATCAACATTAAATCCATTAACCTTTAAATAATTTACATCTTTCATATACATCTCCCAATTTATTATAACATCACTAATTACTTTTTTAAAACAAAAAAGTAAGAAATCTTACTTTTTAAACAAATCTTAATTAATTATTAAAAGACAAAATTGTCCTAAAAATCTATTATTTAACTCCTTCACTTTTTAATGCTCTATCTATTAATATATTTTTATATTCTTCAGGTAAATCATTAAAATATGCACTAAATCCCCAAACTCTTACTATCAAATTAGGAAACTTATCAGGATTATTTTTTGCTTCAATTAATGTACTACTACTTACCACATTCATCTGCATTTCAAAAAAACCATTTTTAATACTCAAAATTATAAAATTTAAAAAATCATCATAATTACTATCAATAAAATCAGGTGAAACAATATAATCTACAACATTAGCATTAAATTTATTAATTGAATAATCAAGCTGAGAAGCAAAATTAATAAGTTCAGTTGGAGCTATCCCATCATAAGATATATGAACATTATATGGCGTATTCTCACTTCTTCCATCTAAAGAAGATTCACTATTATAAGAGGATGTAATATATCCTGCAGAACTCAAACCAAATTTAAAATTTCCACCAAATTTATTTTTATATTTTTTAAATTCATCAGAAGTAATATTCATTATTTTATTAGTTAATTCTATAACATATTTATCATCATTACCAAATTTTTTAACTATTTCAAGTCCATCAAAATCATTATTAATTCTTCTATTATTTAATTCTTCCAAAGTATATCTTTTATCATCAAATACATATTTCTTAATTATTAATAAAGAATTAATTAAATTACTTATCCCAACAGATAAAACACCTACATTATTATATCTAGCTCCACCATGTGCAATATCTTTATTATTAAAAACACAATCATCAACAAAAATACTTAACAATGGATCTTCTTGAAAATCTATACTATTTATATATTCAACTATATCTTTAACATAATAATACATTTCTTCCTTATATGCATTTAATAATTCATCAAATGATTCAAAAATAGTTAAATCATAATTATTTAAAATATATTCAAGTGGATATAAAAATCTTAAATCTATCAAATTATTTTGATCAAAAGACGAACCTATTATTAATGGTTCCCAACATGCAGATACTCCATAATTATAAACGTCATCCTTAGAATACCCAGCTGACAATAGTGATTTAATTATAATATCATCATTTGCAAGTAATGGAGAACCTATACCTGTCTTAATACAATCTATAGAACTTTCAATTATTTCTTTAGGTGTTTTTTTACTAACTCTAAGTAATATTTTTGGATCTGGTATTTGTAACTCTTTAACTAAATCAATAAACATAAATGTTAAATCATTACATAAATAATTTCCATCTTTATCATTCCCACCTAATATTATTAATTGTCCAATATCTCCAAGTAACTCATTACTCTTATATTCATAATCCACATGTAATATATTTAAAAAGTTGCCTAACATTTCCTTAGCAGTTTGCTTAGTAATAACATTTAAATTAATATCATTTATATAATATTCATAAAGAATTTTATCAAGTCTACCTAATCCCATTAACTTATGACCAGTTTGCCATAATAACTGATTATAAAACAATATTCTTTGAAGTGCCTCATCAAAAGATGAAACATCATTACTAATAATTCTTTATGAATATTATATAAATGATATTAATTTAAATGTTATTACTAAGCAAACTGCTAAGGAAATGTTAGGCAACTTTTTAAATATATTACATGTGGATTATGAATATAAGAG
>JAZUBJ010000137.1:0-2035 GCA_045638445.1 Bacilli bacterium
TAACATATTTATTTCTTTGTATGTAATATCATCTAGTAAATAATTATTAAAAGAATAACCAGATAGTTCATTTTTAATTTTATTAAATAACAAATTATCTCCAATATATAATATATCTATATTTTTATCATTAAACTTATAATAAATAAAATATAATACTAAACAAGCAAATAAAAAAATAACTGAGATTTTATTTTTCATAGATTCTCACCTATTTAATATTACTCAGTTATTTCTAATTTAGCACCTACAGAAGATAATTTTTTAACTAAATTTCCATATCCTCTTAATATAACATCACAATTATCAATCTCTGTAACTCCCTCTGCTATTAATCCAGCAATTAAAAGAGATGCTCCTCCTCTTAAGTCCGTTGCAATTACATTAGTACCCTTTAATTTTTTAGGACCTTTAATTTCAAGTTTACTTAATGATAAAATATTAGTAATTGCACCCATTCTATTCAAATCGTATGTGTTTTTAAAACGATTTTCGTATAAAGTTTCCTCAACTAAAGATAAACCATTTGCTTGTGTAAGTAAAGTTGTCAATGGTTGTTGTAAATCAGTTGGAAAACCAGGAAATACTAATGTTTTAACATTTACCGATTTAAGATTATCACATTTTGAAATAGTCATTGTATCGTTATCAATTACAAAATCAACACCTATTTCTTTTAATTTCATAAGAACAGCTTCAATATGTTCCTTAATAATACCCTTTATTTTTAAATCTTTTCCTAATAATGCACCTATAATGATATATGTTCCACTTTCTATTCTATCAGGAAAAACTTCACAAACACCATTATCTAAATTTTTACATCCTTCAATTTCTATTCTTTTAGTTCCAGCACCTGTAACCTTAACACCCATATTAATTAAAAATGAAGCTACATTTACAATTTCTGGTTCCATAGCAGCATTTTCTATTATAGTTACTCCTTCTGCACCAACAGCTGCTAACATAACATTAATAGTAGCACCTACACTTGGAAAATCAAAATAAATTTTACTTCCTTTTAATTTTTTTGCAGTAATAGTATATCTATTTTTATTTATCTCGACCTTAGCACCTAGTTTTTCAAATCCTTTTATATGGATATCAATAGGTCTAGCACCTATATTACAACCTCCTGGAAAAGATATCTCTACTTTACCAAATTTTGCCAGCAAGGCACCCATAAAATAATAAGATGCTCTCATTTGTACACTCATCTCTTCCGGTATTGGTTTATTTTCTAATTTACTTGAATCAATATATAATGTTTCATTTTCATGCTTAACATCACAATTTAAAAGTTTCATAATATCAATTAAATACTTTATATCACTTATTTCTGGAACATTATAAATAATACTTTTAGTTTTAGCAAGAACAGCAGCAGGTAACAATGCAACAGCACTATTTTTTGCTCCACTAATTTTTATTTCACCGGAAAGCAATCTTTGACCTTCTATTTTAAGTTTAGCCATATATTCACCTAATATGCCTTTCTAATTCTAATATACTATTAAAATCAATATTAATCAATTAAGTATACATTTTTTATCAACAATTTTACATCAACATATCAGATATAAATTCAATGATTTTTGACTTATATTTAGTATCATTTTTTTCATCTATAAAGCAAAGAGAAGGATATAAAAAACACCAATAATTATCACCTTTAGCTTCACCTATTTCAATAACTAAAGACTCATATAATCCTTCCTCATATACAATACCATTATATTCTTTTTTAGGAAATTCATTCATACCATACATTATATTAAATACTTTGTCATAATTATTTTTTTGAAATACTTCACTAATTTTATTCTCAATATCATTCATATTATCAATAATATTTTTTCTAGTACTATTTAAATCACTGCTTTCTGATAAATAAAAAGACAATTCTTTAACTATAAGTTCTTTAATCATTAAATCTTTAAAAGAATTACTATTAGCAATCACTCTAAATCTTATTGAATCATTAGCACTAATATAATAATCTTTATTACTAAATAAAAAAAATCCAAATAAAACA
>JAZUBJ010000138.1:0-8394 GCA_045638445.1 Bacilli bacterium
ACTTGCAATACTTGTTATTGTTGCAATGCCAAATGTACTTGGTATGTTTAATGAAGCAAAGCAAAATACATTTGTAACAGAAGTTCAAAAAATAATGGATAGTGCAAAAGGTGAATTTACGAGTGATGCGTTTAATAATGGGGGTAAAACTGTATATTATAGTAGTACTGATAATAATGTGCTTGGTACATCTAAATTAGATATAGATGCTCCTGGTAAAGAATATTTTATTGAAATAGATAGAAATGGAGAATTTAAAAGAGTAGTTATATATGACTCTAACTATTGTTATGATATTTATGATGTTGGTGGTAGTGGTAATGTAGGTGGGACAAAATCTAAAAAGATGAATGATATTAAGAAGTCTAGTGTAAATATTAATGATTTATGGGAATCAGGAAATGATAGCATTAATGTAAGTATGGATTCTGGTACATATAAGATTTCTGGTTGTGAAGCTATAAAAAATGTTAAAACTGATAGTCCTGGTGTTCCAGTTGTGCCTGAATCACCTGTTGAGAATAAAGTTACTATTAATGGTGTTCAATATAATTTTTCTCCTGGTATGACTTGGGGAGAGTGGATTAATAATGCTGAGTATAACACTTCTGGATTTAGCCTAGGTGTAACTAATTTTACAAATTCTTATTTATTTTCTACATCAGGTAGTTCTTTGAGATATAATACGCCGGTATATATTGATGATGGTATTTATTATAATATTCCTGTTAATAAAAATGATGAAATAATTAAGAATGAAAATTATATTTTAGCTAATGAGAGTACTCAAAGGATAGATTGGAAATGTTCATCTAGTTCTGGTATTCCAGTTGGAAATAAATATTTAGACTTTACTCAAAATGGTGGTAATGTAATATATAATCAAGAATATTTAGTTAGTAATGATTCTAATTTCGGAATAGTTGAAGGGTGTTGGGATTAGTGGAAAAAGATGGTTTTACTTTAGTTGAGTTATTAGCTGTTATTGCAGTTTTGGCAATTTTAGTTGCGATTGTTATGCCTAATGTTATGAAAGAATATAATAAAGCTAAAGCTGATGTTTTTGTTATTGACGCACAAAGCTTTGTAAATAGTGCTATGAGTAAATTTACGAATGATGCTTTAATACAAAGTGGTAAAACGATGTATTATAGTAATATTTATAATAGTGATTTAAATACTCGTACTTTGGATATTGATAGTGATAAAAATTATTTTATTGAGATGGATAGAAATGGTAACATTAAAAGATTTGTTTTATATGATAATACATATTGTTATGATATTTTTACTACATATGGCGGTGACTCAATAGGTAATCTTGAAGGAACTAAATCTGTTAGTAATAATGGAAATCCTATTAGTAAAACTACTTTAAATTCTAGTGCTGTTTGGGAAAGTGGTAATGATAGTGTTGATATTACAGTTACTAAAAAAGATGGTGTTATTGAGTCTTATTTTGTTAAAGGATGTGAAGCTAATAGGCACTCTTTTGATAAGGATATAGAAGCTGATACAAATGTTATGTCATTATATGGTGCATTGCAAAAAGAGGCTGAAGAGGGTACTTATGCTAAAAAGTATGAAGGTCTTCATAAGGATTCTTATACAAAAAATGCAACACATGACATTTATCATTTTAGAGCTGATAATGATACTGAAGCAGATGTTATTTTAAATAAAAACAATGTGTTGTTTGCTAATTATTGTTGGCAAATGACTAGAACTACAGATACTGGTGGTGTTAGACTTTTATATAATGGAAAACCGGTAGATGGAAAATGCAGTTTAGGTAGAAGTGATAATGGTGTAATAGGTGGTTCAATTTATAATTCGTCAGGTCTTTCTGTTGCAGATGTAGGATATGTGTATGGTACTAGGTATACTGCTAGATTTATTACATCATATAATGGTTATTATTTAGGTGAGAGTGTAAATTATGTAAATGGAAAATATGAACTTGTAAATCCTATTCAGATTGCTAATAAACCAGAACATGAAGAACTTCTTGGTCATCATTATTTTTGTGTTGATAATGATATTGAAAATTGTGAAGAGGTAAGATATATATATTATTATGCTACTCGTAATCATCTAAGAACTATTTTACTTGAGAAAGGTGATACTAGTGTATTTGATACTCTTGATAAAATGTTAAAACAAAATTTAACTGATTCGTCTGTTAAAACTAAAGTAGATACTTGGTATGAAAATAATTTACTTTCATATTCCGGGTATTTTGAAGATAGTATATATTGTAATAGTAGAAGTCTTTATGAAGATCCTGGGTTTTTTACTTTTGAAAATTCTGGTTGGAATCCTGAAGGATATGTTGCAAATGATTTACATTTTGGTTTAAATGGTGCTGAACTTGGTTGTAATAATGAAACAGATAAATTTAGTACAAGTAATCCAAATGCTAAATTAAAATATCCAATTGGTCTTCCGACTACTACGGATTTGAAAATTTTAAATAATAATAAACTAATATCATCTGGTGATGAATATTGGACTTCAACTGCATATCAATTTTATAACGATCATTATACAACATCTAAAGCTAAAGTTTATAGTGTTACAAGTGAAGGTAGTATTGATTCATCGTTTGTATCAAATAGCATTGGTATTCGTCCTATGATTTCTCTTAAGGCTGGTGTTAAGTTTAAGAGTGGGGATGGTAGTACTAGTAACCCTTATGTTGTTAAGTAATTAAAAGAAATTGTCTAATTTTTGTTAGACAATTTTTTGTTTTACATTTAATAGTTTATTTAGTATAATAATAACGAAATAGAAAGAAGGAAATTTTTTATGAAAATATTAAGTGTTAATGCTGGTAGTTCATCTTTAAAATTTACTATGTTTGAAATGCCAGAAGAGAAAGTAGTTATTAATGGTACTTTCGAAAAAATAGGTTTAGAAGGAAGTTTTTATTCAGTAAAGTATAATGGTGAAAAAGTTAAAAAAGAAGCAACGTTAAAAGATCATACTGATGCTGTTAAAATCTTACTTGAAGAATTAATTAATTATAAAGTTATTAAGAATTATGATGAAATTAGTGGCGTAGGTCATAGAGTTGTTCATGGAGGAGATAAATATACTGAAACAGTTGTTATTAATGATGATGTTCTTGAAACAATTGAAAAGTTAACTCCACTTGCTCCTTTACATAATCCAGCTAATTTAGTTGGTATTAGAAGTTTTAGAGAAGTACTTCCTAATACTCCAATGACTGCTGTATTTGATACTGCATTTCACCAAACTATGAAAGATGAAGAATTCTTATATGCTGTTCCATATGAATGGTATGAAAGACATGGAGTTAGAAGATACGGATTCCATGGTACATCTCATAGATACATTAGTGAAAAAGTTAAAGAATTATATGGAGAAGATAAAAAAGTAATTTGTTGTCATATTGGAAATGGTGCATCTTTATGTGCTATTAAGAATGGTAAGAGTATTGCTACATCAATGGGATTCACTCCAATTGCTGGTGTTGTAATGGGTACTAGATGTGGTGATATTGATGTAGGATTAATTCCATATGTTATGAGTCAAACTAAAAAATCATTTGATGAAGTTATGAATGATTTAAATAAAAAAGCTGGTATGGCTGCTTTAAGTGGTATCTCAAGTGATATGAGAGAAGTAGAAGAAGGATATTTAAGTAATGATCCTAGATGTGTAACAGCTATGAATATTTATGTAAGTAAAATTGTAGATTATATTGTAATGTATAACGCTAAATTACAAGGTGCTGATTATATTGTATTTACAGCTGGTGTTGGAGAAAATAGTGATGTTCTTCGTAGAATGGTAGCTGAAAGACTTGCATTTATGGGTATTAAACTTGATGAAGAAAAGAATTCTACTAGAGGTTATGAAGGAGTTATTAGTACAGAAGATTCTTCTTATAATGTAGTTGTTCTTGGAACAGATGAAGAATTAATGATTGCTAGAGATACTTTAGAATTAATTAATGAATAAAATAGAAAAGAGAATATAATGAATAATATATATAAAACAATATATAATGAAATAAAAAAATATAAGACAATATATATTGCTAGACATATTGGACCAGACCCTGATGCGTTTGGGAGCCAAATTGGACTAAGAGATTCAATTAGATTAACATTTCCTGATAAGGAAGTATTTGCTGTTGGTACTACAGTATCAAGATTTAAATACTTTGGTAAAATAGATAAAGTAAATAAGTATGATTATGAAAATGCTTTATTAATAGTTGTTGATACTCCTGATAATAAAAGAGTTGATATTGATGAATTTTTATCATTCAAAAATGTTATTAAAATTGATCATCATCCTCGTGTTGATTCTTTTGGTAAAGTTGAATTAATTAAAGAGGATGCTAGTTCTGCTAGTGAACTTGTATTTGAGTTAATTGAAAATACAAAACTTAAGATGAGTGAGAGTATTGGTTTTTCATTACTATGTGGAATTGTTAGTGATACTAATAGATTTTTGTTTAATATGAATAGCAATACTTTAAATAATGTAAGTTCACTTTTAAAAAAGTATAAAGTTGATTGTGATAGGGTTTATAGATGTGTATATAGCAAACCTTTAAATGAAATTAGATTAATGGGGCACATTGCATCTACAATTAAAGTTAATAAATATGGATTTGCTCATATTGAACTTGATGAAGATATTTTAAATTCTTTAGGTGCAGATGCAAGTGCTGCTTCTAATATGATAAATGATTTTAATAATATAAATGAAATTATAGTTTGGGTATTTGTTACTCACAATGAATCAAGTGGACTTTATAAAATGAATATTAGAAGTAGAGGACCTGTTATAAATGAAATTGCTGCTAAATATAGTGGTGGTGGTCATAAATATGCGAGTGGTCTTAGAACTCAAAATAGAAGTGATGTAGATAATTTACTTAATGATTTGAGTGAAGCTTGCCGTGAATATTATGAAAGTAGGGATAAAAATGGAAGTAATTAATGTTGAAGAGCCAATTATTGCTGTTAGAGTTTCTCAATATCCAACTGATAAGAAAAGTGAGTTTCTTATTTTAGGTCGTAGTAATGTTGGTAAGAGTAGTTTTATTAATACGATTATTAATCGTAAAAATTTAGCTAGAACAAGTGCTAAACCTGGTAAAACTCAAACATTGAATTTTTATCAAATTAATAAAGAATTTTATATAGTAGATGTTCCTGGTTATGGTTATGCTGCTACAAGTAAAAAACAAATTGAAAAATTTGGTGTTATGATTGAAGAATATTTAAAACAAAGAGTAAATCTTAAACATGTTTTTTTACTTGTTGATTATAGACATAAGCCAACAGAAGATGATATTTTAATGTATAAGTTTTTAAAATACTATAATTTACCTGTAACTATTGTATGTACAAAATATGATAAAGTTAATAGATCTCTTCGTGCTAAACAAGATGATATTATCAAAAAAACGTTAAATCCTGCACTTGGAGATGAAATCGTGAATTTTTCTAGTATAACAAAAATAGGAAAAGATAGAGTATATGAGATAATTGAAAATATTCTTAATAAAAATGCTTGAAAATGATTTTGAATTTTATTATAATGTTAATAGAATAGAGGTTGATATAAAATGAAAAAAGATGGATTTACTTTAATAGAATTATTAGTAGTAATTGCAATTATCGCAATATTAAGTGTTATTATTGTTCCGAGTGTTATTACTGTAAATAAGAATGTTAATAATAGGTTATATCAACAAAAGCAAGAAAGTATTATTTCTGCTGCCGAGTTATATGCTAGTAATAATCCAGATATCTTTAATGGTGCAGATAAGGTATATGTTTATGTATATCAATTAATTGATGCTGATTATTTAAAGATTGATACAAAATATGGACAAGGTGTATGTACTGGAACAACAGATAATATTTCCAAGGGATGTGTAGTAGACCCAAGAGGTACATCAGATAATCCAATTCTTAATAATGAGAAAGTATTACTTACTAAAAAAGCTGTAGGTGTTGTTGGAGAATTTGATGATGGTGATGATGATATTTTACAAGATAGTGATACATTAGTAAATGCTGTATGTAAGAGATTTGATAATGGAACATTTATGGGATTATATTCTGCAGATACAAATAGTCAATGTACTTGTTTCGATGATCCAAGTAATCCAATTAATGGATTTGATAGTTTAGGTAAAAAAGGTGAAAGTGGACCATCTAGTGATATTGAAGCTTGTTTAATTGTTAGTGATTCTGAATCAGGAAATGTTAATAACTGGTTAAAATATGGTTCTAGTGAAGCTAACTGGAGAGTACTTGGTGTATATAAAGTAGATGGTGTTTTATATCCTAAAATGATTACAGCAGATGTTATTGATTAATAAGAAGGGAAACCTTCTTTTTTTATTTCTTTTTTTGTTGTATAATTTATGTTAGGAGTGTATCATATGAAAGATTATTTTATGTATAGATTTTCTAATGAAATTGAATTTAATTTAAAAGAAAATGATTTTGCTACTATTGTTGGTAATAATAATGATTTGATTATACATACTTTATTACATGGAAATAAAAAATGTAATATATTTGTTGGCGATACTGAACTTAATAGTAAAACTATGGATATTATTAGAAGACGTGTTGGATTTGTTTTGTATAAACATTTAAATATATTTGTAGGTGAAACTGTTCGTGATGAAATCGTGTTTGGTCTTGAAAGTTTAGCTATGAGTAAAGATGATATTACACAAGTTTTAGTAAGTGAAAGTAGACTTTTTAAGTTAGATGAGTTATTAGATAGAGATCCTAATAGTTTGGGTGCTAGTGATAAAGTTAAAATGAAAATTTTATCTTCATTGATTGTTAAACCAAATGTACTTGTTATTGATAATATTATGTGTGAGCTTGATTATGAAGATAGGTTACTAGTTTTTGATATATTAAAAGAGTATGCTAAAAATGGAATGATAATTATTAATTTTACTAATGATATAGAAGAGGCATTATTTGGTAATAAAGTTATTGTAATTTATGATAAGAAAGTAATTTGTGAAGGTAAGACTATGAGTGTTTTAAATGAAGAAAAAATACTTAAGAGGCTTAATATAGGTTTACCTTTTATTGTTGAGTTAAGTAAATATTTTATGGATTATGGTATGATTGATAAATATTATTTAACTAATGAGAAATTGATAGGTGCGTTATGGAAATAAAGTTTGAACATGTTAGTTTTGTTATAGATCAGGGTACTCCACTTGAGAAAACTATTTTAAACGATATTAGTTTTGCGATTAAGGGTAGTGGTGTTTATTCTTTTGTTGGTGCTTCTAATAGTGGTAAGAGTGCTATTGGAGATCTTATTAATGCTCTTGTTACTCCTACAAAGGGAAAGGTTAAAGTTGGAAAATTTATAAATGATGGCTCTAAAATTAAAGATATAGATAGATTAAGATTTGAAACAGGATATGTTTTTAAAAATCCATATGATATGTTTTTTAATAAAACAGTTAAAGAAGAATTAGAATTTGGAATGAAATATTTTAATTATAAAATGGATAAAATGAGTTTAAGGACACTTGATGCGTTGACATTAGTTGGACTTGATGAAGATTATTTAAATTTTGACCCTCAAATTTTAACTCTTGTTGATGCTAAGAAAGTTGCCCTTGCAGTTGCTTTAATTCATAATCCAAATATAATTATTTTAGATGATTATACTAGTGGTCTTGGATATAAAGATAAAAAGGATTTAGAGAGATTATTAAAACTTTTAAAAACTAAGTATAATAAAATAATTATTTTACTTACTAAGGATACTTCTTTTGCTTATGATATAAGTGATGAAATATATTTGATGCATGCTACTAAGTTAGTTGCTAGTAAAGCTGATAAGACTATTTTAAGAGATGAAGAGTTACTTAAGGATATTAAACTTCAAGTTCCTCCAATAGTTTCTTTTATAAATGCATGTAATAAAAAGGGACATGAAATATATCATTATACTAATACTCATGATTTAATTAAGGGGGTGTATAGAGATGTATTCTAGGAATTCATTTGGTTCTTATTATCCCATTGATTCTACAATACATAGATTGAACCCAGTTTTTAAATTAATTAATTTTATTATAATGATTTTATTAATGATACTTTGTAAGTCATTAACTATACATATTTTTGCATTTTTACTTGTATTAATTATGTTACTTTTAAGTTTAGTACCATTTAGATATTATTTTGATACTTTTTGGTCACTTAGATATTTATATATTATAATTGCATTTTTGTGTTTATATTTTGATAAGTCTTTAGAAATATGTTTTGTATGTATTTTAAAACTTGTTTGTTTAGTAGAGTATTTAAGTTTGATTGCATATACTACTTCTCCTAGTGAGAGTGCTTATGG
>JAZUBJ010000139.1:0-7929 GCA_045638445.1 Bacilli bacterium
AAAGAAGGTGATTTATGTATACAGTTGGTGTGTATATTAGATTATCAAAAGAAGATGAATATAAAAATAATAATAAAGAAAGTGAAAGCGTAATAAACCAAAGAAGTTTAATATTATCTTATATTGAAGAGAATAATTTGAAATTATATAGTGAATATGTAGATGATGGTTATAGTGGTACTACATTTGATAGACCTGGATTTAATAAAATGATTAAGGATATAGAAGATGGTAAAATAAATATGGTTGTAACTAAAGATTTATCAAGATTAGGTAGAGATTATATACAAAGTGGTTATTACATAGAACAATATTTTCCTCTTAAAAAAGTAAGATATGTTTCAATACTTGATAATATAGATACATCAATTGATAGTACTAATAATGATATTGCTCCATTTAAATCATTATTTAATGATATTCAAAGTAAAGATAGTTCTAAAAAGATTAGATCAATATTACGTGTTCGTAAAAAACAGGGATTGTTTTTAGGAAGTAGTCCTGCTTTTGGATATAAAAGAAGTGAAGAAAATAAATATAAATTAGTTATTGATGAGAATGTTTCTTTTATAGTTAGAAAGATTTTTGATCTTGCTCTTGATAATAAAAGTAATACTCAAATTGCAAATATATTAAATCAGGAAAAATTTATTACTCCAATTATTTATAAAAATAATAAAGTATCTAAAAGATTTAAAAATCCTGAAAAGTGGTCATCTAGTTCGGTACGTCAAATATTATCTAATAAAATGTATACTGGAAATATGGTTCAATGTGTTCAAGCAAAGTTAAACTATAAATCTATGAAAAGAATTAGATTAGATAAAAATCAATGGATAGAGGTAAAAAATACTCATCAAGCTATTGTAAGTGAAGAAGAATTTGAGTTAATAAATAATAGATATAGAAATAGACAACAATTGAAAACAAAACGAAAAAAACAATTATTAGAAGGTTTGATTTATTGTGAAGAATGTGGTTGTTTACTTGGGATGAGGGTTGATAAAAGAAATGAAAAGAATATTCATTATACATTAAATTGCAATGGCTACTCAAGAAATCATTGTGTTTCTCATTTTATGATTTATGATAGTTTTGAAAAAGAAATACTGAGGTTATTAAGACGTCATTTAAATAGGGTAAAATTATCTGAGATAGAGAAATTTATGTTAACAACTTATCAACAAAAAGATGAATTGTTTAGAAAAAAACATTTTTTTAAGAATCAAAAAAATTATTTAGAAAATAAAATTAAAAATATATATGATGATAAAATAAAAGGTATTATTGATGAAGATGTATTTATTATATTATTAAATTCTACTTTAAAAGATTTGAAAAATATAAATTATGAGATAGAAAAAAATGATAAAAATAAAGTTGATTTTAATGTTAAAGAATTAATAAAACTAAGTATTGATCGAGATTTAATAATTCATTTAATTGAGAGAATAACTGTTTCAAAAGATAAGAAAGTAAATATTTATTATAAATTTAGTTGATTACATTATGATTATTCACACCTGGTGTTAGTTGTACTTCTATATTTAATCCTTCATCTTTAAAGTATCCTTTTTCTATTGCTACATACCAAGGTGTATAGAAAATAGAGTGTGTTACTTCTGAAACTATTATTTTATTATTTTGATTATCTTTTGGTGTTGTTAAAATAATAGTTATAAATATTGAGATAATAAAAATTATAGAGATTATTATTCTTTTCATATTAATCCTCACTTTCAAGATATTATATTCATTTTTTATTATTGAGTGATTTTAATTCTTTATTGAATTTGACTAATATTTAATATATAATTAACTTATATAATGATAGTAGATAGAAAGGATGTATTATGGAAGAAGATAAATATAGTTCTTTAACTGAGGAAGAAAAAGAAGATTTAAGAAGTGAAAAAATAAAATCTATGATAAGTGTTTTTTCTATGATGATTATCACTATTGGATGTTTAGCTATTTCTTCATATGCATTTTTTTATGAAGATAAAAATAGTATCAATGTTAATGTTGGGGTATCTAATGGTATTCAAATTTCAGTTGATGCAAAAACATGGAAAACTAGTATTAATAATAATGATATTAATAATGCATATAAAGGTAATAAAAATCAATTACCTAATAAATTAAGTGCTGTTAGTAGTGCTGGGGAAGTTGACGTTTCAACAGGATTTATGAAAATGTTTAAGAGTTTACTTGAAGTTGATGGAAATTCTTTAAATGGATATAGAATTGAAGCCGAGAGAAGTTATGAAGAAAAGGGTAATAATGGTGACTTTGTAGCTTTTGATATATTTGTATTGTCTAATGAAGATGGTGCTGTTTATTTAAGTAATAATTCTGATGTTATTGCAAAAGAAAATAGTTGTGCTTCAAATGCTGTAAGGGTTGCTTTTTTATATCAAGGTGTAGGTGAAACAGAAGAGGATGTAATTAATCTTAAGGGAGCTAATTCATATAATGAAGATATGCAAGATACAAATATTATTTGGGAGCCTAATAATGAAGAAGAGAGTTCTTATTATGCAGTAAATCAAGATATTCTTAGTGATGATGGTGTTGATTATAAATCTAATGGTGAAGAGTTTACTTTGATTACTCCAAGTATTCAAACACCAGAATCAAATAAAGAAAATGGCTCTTCAAAAACTTTATTCAATTTAAAAAAAGGTATTAATAAAATTAGAATATATACTTGGATAGAGGGACAAGATAAAGATTGTTATAATAATATAACAGCTAGTGATATTATGTATAATATTCAAATATCTAAGGAAGCCTAGATTTAAGAGGTGTAAAGAATGAAAGGGAAAAATATATTAAAAATAGTATTAAATGTTATTATTTGGACTATTATAATTGTTGCAACACTTCTTACTATTGCTACTTTAAACTCAAGAGGAGATGGAGTTCCAAATATATTAGGTTATATTCCACTTAATGTACAAAGTGAATCAATGGAACCTGAAATTATGAAGGGGGACTTAATTGTTGATAAGGAATATGATGAAGAGACAATGGAATTAAAAAAGGGAGATGTTGTTTCATATATAGCTGAAATAAGTAATCAAAGAGTATTAATAACTCATAGAATTGATCATGTTATTTCAATTAATCAAATGGTTTCATATATTACTAAGGGTGATAATAATTTAAAAAGTGATGATAATCAAGTTGCCAAGGGTGATATTGTTGGTATATGGAAAGGTTTTAGAATTCCTTTTCTTGGTACAATTTCAGATTTTTTACAAACTAAGACTGGTTTTATAAGTTGTGTTATTTTGCCACTAGCATTATTTTTTGTTTATCAGTTATATGAGTTTATTATGTTACTTTTTGAGTATAAAGAAATAAAATAAAAAAAAGTGAGGAATTTTCTTCCTCTTTTTAATTTGTTTTGTTATAATGAGTTTAAGGGTGGTATCTATGGCAAAGAATACTTATTATCACTTTGATAGTGAAAGTTTTAGTGATAAGTTATATAAAATATTTAATGACAGGGATATTAGCGATAATGCGATAAACGAATTGTTGGTTGAAGTTCAAAATACTACTAATGGTGTATTATCGTTTGAGGAAGAAGTAACTAGTGAATTTGATAGGGTGGATTGTCTAACTGAGTCAGTAAATGATGAAGTTAATTCTTTAATTAGCAATCCTTTTTTAGATGTTTATTTTGTTAATGGTAGCTTTGATAGTGTTATAGAAGGTAAAGATATTAACACTAGTGAAGTTTGTTTTAATTTGGTGGAAAAAAATAATAAAGGATTTGCTAAACTTGATGAAGAAGGTTTAGGGAATACATGTATATTTGTTATAGATACTCGTGAACTTGCTACTATATTTACTAAGAGAAATAGAGACGTTGTTTCTTTTTCAGATGAGTATATGTATGGCTATTATGATCAAGAAAGTAAAAGTATTGTTAAAAATTTAAATTATAAAGCAAGACATTCATTTGATGAAAATCGTGATGTGTGTTATGAAAATTATTTGGGTGAGTTAGATATTCCAGTTTATAGTGAAAATCCAATAGTAAATGAACTATATAAAAAGTTGTATAGTTTAGAAGTTGTATTTGGAAAATATGTTGATGAATCTGGATTTGAAGATTTAAAAAATCAAATTAGATATTATGCATCAAGTATTGTTAGTTTAAAAAATAATATTAGTGAAGATATGGTTTTAGGCGAAGCTAATATAGATCAAGATTATGAAAAAGAATTTGCTATGTAAATTCTTTTTGTTTGCTTGTTAATTTATATTTGATTTTGTATAATTTAAAAAGTGAGGTAAATTAATTATGACATTAAATGATAAACAAAGAGAAGCTGTGCTTCATATGGAAGGTCCATGTTTAGTGCTTGCTGGAGCTGGTAGTGGTAAGACTCGTGTCTTAACTGAAAGAATTGTAAATCTAATTAATGAGGGAGTTAGTCCTTATAATATTTTAGCAATTACATTTACAAATAAAGCAGCAAAAGAAATGAGAAGTAGAGTTGAAGAGAAACTTGATGATATAGGAAATTCTATTTTTATAGGAACATTTCACTCATTTGGACTTAGAATATTAAGAGAAAATTATTTAGAAATTGGATATAATTCTAATATTACTATTCTTGATACTGATGATACTAAAAGTTTAATAAAAAGAATTCTTAAAGAAGAAAATTTGGATCCTAAAGATTTTGATATTAAACATATAATTTCTAGAATTAGTAGTTCTAAAAATGATGGTGTTAGTCCTCTAGAATATAAGAAATTATTTTTAAGAGAAGATGATCAAGTAATAGCACGTGTTTATGAAAGATATATAAAACTTTTAAAAGAAAATAATTCTGTAGATTTTGATGACTTGTTACTTAAACCTGTTGAATTATTTAAGAAGAATAGTGAAGTACTTTCTAAGTATCAAGAGAGATTTAAATATATATTGGTTGATGAATATCAAGATACTAATAGTATTCAATATGAGTTATGCAAATTACTTGCTAAAAAGTATAAAAATATATTTGTTGTTGGAGATGCTAATCAATCTATTTATTCATGGAGAAATGCTGACTATAGAAATATTTTAAACTTTGAAAAAGATTATAAAGATGCAAAAACTGTTTTACTTGAAGAGAATTATAGAAGTACAAATAATATATTAAAAGCAGCAAACTCTGTTATAAAAAATAATAGTGAAGGAAAGAAACTTAATCTTTGGACTTCAAGTGGAGATGGAGAAATTATTGATTATATAAGAGTTGAAGATGAAATAAAGGAAACTTATTTTGTTACTGATAAAATTAAAGATTTAGTTTCTCTTGGATATAAATATAGTGATTTTTGTATTTTGTATAGAACTAATGCACAATCAAGAACTGTTGAAGAAGCTTTTGTTAGAAGTAATATTCCTTTTAATATTATTGGTAGTTATTATTTCTATAATAGAAAAGAAATTAAAGATTTACTTGCTTATTTAAATTTAATATATAATAAGAATGATTCAGTTAGTTTAGAGAGAGTTATTAATACTCCTAAGCGTGGTATTGGTCCTAAAGCAATTGATAATATTAGAAATATGTCTGCTATTAATGGTTGTTCTATGTTTGATGCAATTGATTCTGGTAAAGAACTTGAATGGAAAAAATTAATTCTTGAGTTAGAAGAGGATTCTAAAAATATGGGGCTTTCTGAATTAATTGAAAATGTTCTTGTTAAAACTGGTCTTCGTGCTGAATATGAACTTTCTAATAATTTAGAAGATGAAGCTAAGGTAGAATATTTAAATGAGTTTAAGAGTGTTGCTGTGTCTTTTGAAGAAAGCGGTATATATGATTTGGAAACTTTTTTAGAAAATATATTACTTGTTGCTGATGCTGGTCAATATAAGGAAGATAGTGATGCTGTTAATATTATGACTCTTCACTCAGCTAAGGGACTTGAGTTTAAAGTTGTATTTATTCTAGGTATGGAAGAGGGGGTATTCCCACATCAAAGAAGTTTTGAAAGTTTAAGTGAACTTGAAGAAGAAAGACGTCTTTGTTATGTAGGTATTACTCGTGCTAAAAAGAAACTTTATTTATTAAGTGCACGTAAAAGAACATTGTATGGTAGAACAAATGCTACTATTGAAAGTAGATTTATTAAGGAAATTGATAAAGACTTAATTAATTATACTAATACAGCTGTACGTGAAGAAGTTAAGAGTAAAGTTGTTGGTAATATGTATAATAGTGATCCTAGTGTTATTCGTGAAGGTGATAAAGTTATACATACTGTATTTGGAAATGGAGTTGTTGTTAAATTATCTGGTAATCTTGCTACAATTGCATTTGAGAAGGGTGTAGGTATTAAAACAATAGCTGCTAATCATAAATATTTAACTAAAAAGAATTAAGACTTTTAAAGTCTTTTTTTCTTTGATATAATAAATATTAGAATAAGAATAGAAGAGGTTAAATATGGCGTCTATATTTCAACAAATGCAAACAAGACAAATTCAAAAAAAGGCTAATAATTTTATTAAGTCTTTAGATAAATTATCTGATAAGGAAAAAGAACAAGCTTATTTAGATAATAAAGAATTTGAAAATAATGAAATAGTACTTAGTTACTTATTTTTTAAAGTGCCATCAATTATTAGAATTTTACCTCTTGAATTCCAAATTTCTCGTTTAAATAGTAATTTAAATATGTTTGAATATGGTTCTACTGAAGCTAAGAAAAAACTTATTTCTTTATGGCTTAATGACAATAAATTTTTTACTAATTCAAATGCTATTAATTTAACAGAGGAAGAGGTTAATTCTTATTTAACTTTGTATTTTACGCAGCCTGAAGATGTTGCTAAGTTACATATGGTTGATTTAAAAAGAGTAATTGATGTGCTTGTTAATGTTGATATAAAAGAGACTGAGAATATTATTAGTAAAATAAAAGATGATTTAACTGATAGACAATGGGAATATATTATAGATTCTTGTCCTATGTTTATTAAATATGCTTCACAAGAGATTCAAAATAAATATGCTGAGGATGAAAAATTTAATAAATTTATTAATGGACAAGCTAGGGATAAATTTATTAAAAAACAAATTGATTTAATAAAGGAAGATATTACATTATTAAGTAAAGTTCCTATTGATGTTCAAGTAGAATATATTAATAAAAATCCTTATATGATTAATTCTGTTGAGAAGGAAACATTAATTAAACTTTTACAATATGATTTAAATTTGATTAAGTATGTTAATATTAGTTCTTTAAAAAGTACTAAGGATCATAGGTTAGAAATAGTTCATGGTCTTTTATCAAATATTGAGAGTAAGTCTATTCGTGAAACTATTGATATGCTTGTTAATAAGGGTTTATTAAATGCTAAAGGGAAGGTATATAGATATGATAAAAATAGTAATGATACTTCATATCAATATACTGAAGATATAATTGAGATAATACAAAATTTAACAATTGAACAAATTGTTGCATTGATTAAAATTGATGTTAATTATGTTATTCCTTATGTAGTTCCTTTGTTTTATAATGATTTTTCAAGTGAAATGAAAGAGAAAACTATAATAGATTGTAACTTTAGATGTTTAAATGTATTTAAGGCATATTATGGTGAAGAAATATATGATAATTATTATAAAGTTGTTAATAAAATTTATAATGATTATATAGTTCATTATGAGAAGTATGAATATTCTCGTGATTATAATTGCATATTTGATTTGTTAAAAGTTTTATTTAATAAAAATATAATTACTAAAAATAAAATAGAAAAAGTTACTGTTTTTATAGGTATGTCTTTATTGTATAAAGGAAGTACTAAAAAGGTTGTTAATAGTCCAACTGTTAAACTACTTAATGATTTACTAAGTGTTGCTTATGATAGAGAAATTCAAAATGATAAAGAGATTTACG
>JAZUBJ010000140.1:0-13182 GCA_045638445.1 Bacilli bacterium
TGATGAAGATTTATATAATTTAATTTATGACTTAATTGGAAACAATAGTGCAATTTATGAAGAACAAATTATTAATGAAGATAAAGGTATATTAGCTGGATGTCCAATTTCCGCATTTTTAGCAAATTATTATTTAAAGGATTTAGATAATTATTTTTATAAAAATAATGTACACTATTTTAGATATTCAGATGATATTATTATTTTTAGTAGCGATAAAGAAAATTTGTATTCATATCAAAAATACATTAAAAGTACACTTGATGATTTAGATTTATGTATAAATAATAAAAAAGAATTCTTTTATGACAAAAATTCGTCAATAGATTTTCTTGGTTTTTCTTTTAATAATGATGTGATTGATATATCTAGAAACTCACTTTTAAAAGCAAAGAAGCGTATTAAAAGACATGCTAGATTTCTTAGAAAAAAAATTGAATCACATGATATAGAATTAGAAGATGCTATAAAGATTATGATTAAAAATATTAATAAGAAATTTTATGGAAATAAAAGGGAAGAACTTTCTTGGAAATATTGGTTTTTTCCCATAATAACCTCTATCAATGGTTTACATGAAATTGATGAATATTATCAAAATGAACTTAGATATTTATCATCTGGTAAACATAATAAAAAAAATTATAAATTAATTTCATATGATATGCTTAAAAAATCAGGTTATAAATCATTAGTTCATGAGTATTATTTATTTAAAAAAAATAAAAAACAGGAATAATCCTGTTTATTTTTTTGCGTGAAATCCTATATGTAATTTGCTTGTATTTCTTCCATATTTATAGTTTGGATCAATAATTATATAGTCTCCCTTTGAGTTTTCATATCTTACTTCTGTTTTTTTCATAAAACCATATGAGTTTACTTTTGATATATATTCAGGAAGTTTGACAGATTCTTCTACATTATAATAAAAATTTTTTCTTTTATAATTTGGTTTATTTCTTCCGTCTTTCCATCTCGCCTTTCCATTAAACTTTGGAAATTCTACTCCATTTATATTTTCTGTATCTGAACTTTTAAAAAAATCAAATAATCCCATCTTAATCACCACTTTAATTATATTATTATATTTTTAATTATACAATTACATGACATCAAATTTGTCATAAAAATATTTTGCTTTTTTTACATCTTTTTTTATATTCAATTCTTTATTACCTACTTCGTAATAGTACTTTGCTAAATTATAATATGCGTATTTACATATTTCTTTTAATGGACATTCTATGGCTTTATTATAATAAATGAATGCAGTTTTTAAGTCATTGTTTTTTCTATAGTACTCACCTACTTTATTTAATGCCCAACTATTGTTCATATCTGCACTTATTTTATAATAATTAATTGATTCTTCTATATTACTTTTTTCATATAGTTTTCCAAGATTATTAAACGCAAAAACATATCCTAGTTCACTTGAAATTTTAAAATAATACTCTGCTTTTTCAGTATCTATTTTATTTTCTTTATTTATTCCATTTAAATAACAAAGTCCCATTGTGTTATATGCTGCTGCGCTTCCTAGTTCTATTGACTTATTTAAATATTTCCACATCGTATCAAAGTCATATTTTACTTTTTTTGTTAATATTAAATTAGCAATCATCCAACATGATTTAGGATGGTTCTTATTTGCTGACTTTAAATAATATTCATATGATTTTTTATAATTAGGCGTACCTGTTATTTCACCTTCATACTCAAGAGACGCTAATTTAGCACATGCATACATGTTATTCTTTTTTGCCAATTCTATAAGTGATGAAATATAGCTTTGGCCCCAATATAACTCTAATTTCATATATTCATTTAATTCATTTTTATCTATTTTAATATTTATATCTTGTATATAAATTGGCTGTTTATTTTCGATAATTGAATAATATAATAATTCTTTAAATGTTTCATATTTTGTTTCTTTTTTAAATCTATTTATATTTTCTATATGTTCATCATTTTGTGTAATTTCTAAAAGTTTAGTAATTACTTTTGATAATAATGTTGATTCTTCTATTAATTTTATGTCAGTATTTATTTTGTTTTCTAATATACTTATTATTGACAATATATTTTGTTGTAGTTCATTATTATTGTATTTATCTTCGAATATTTTTTTATATTCTAAACCGATTGCTCTTATTCCTATACAATAATTATTTACAGTTGTTGAATTAATATCATTTATTCCAAATATAGCACAAAATATTTCTGTTTGACTTACATTTTGGTTATATGATGATTCTTTTATAACTTTAATTACATTACCTAATGATAGAATTTTTAAATTGTTCATTTTTATATAATTTTTCTTCATATCTAGAGTATATCATATTTAGTGTGGATTGTGTGTGGAGTGTCATTAGTAGACTTTTTATTTATATAAACTATATACTTTTATTAGGAGGAATATTATGAAAAAAATATTTAAAAATTATAAGTCTTCTTTTATATTACTTGGTTCAATTATAATTGGCACTATTATTGGCTTAATATTTAAGGAGAAAGCAAGTGTTGTAAAACCATTCGGTGATTTATTTATAAACTTGCTACTTGTTATTGTAGTACCTTTAATTTTTCTTACCCTTAGTACATCTATTGGAAAGATGAAACAGCCTAAAAGGATTGGAAAAATACTTACAACCGTTTTTATAATCTTTATAATTACATCGCTTATTAGTGTTCTTGTTGGTATCATAAGTACAAAAATGTTTACATTAGTTGAAATACAAAATACTGATTTAATCAAAGAAACACTTGACAATAGCATTTCTACTAGTAATCAAAATGTTAATTATATTGAAAAGACAGTAAATATGGTAAGTGTCTCAAATTTTGTTGATTTATTAAATAGAGATAATATGATAGCTTTAATTGTTTTTTCAATATTATTTGGAATTAGTATTAATATTACAGGGAGTCAGGGAAAAAAATTATTAGAAGTTTTAGATAGCGCAAACAGCGTTATTCAGTCATTTATTAAAATTATTATGTACTATGCACCTATTGGACTTGGATGTTATTTTGCTTCTTTAGTTGGAACTTTTGGTGGTGAAATTGCAGTTGGATATGGCAAGACATTTATTATATATACTGTAGTTAGTATTCTATTTTATATAATTGTATATACATTATATGCGTATCTTTCTAGTGGTAAAAATGGTATTATTTCTTATTGGAAAAATATTATTCCTGCAACTATTACTTCTCTTGCTACTTGTTCTTCTGCTGCAAGTATTCCTGTAAACATTGAATGCGCTAAAAATATTGGAGTTAGTGATGATATTGCTCAAACTACTATTCCACTTGGAACTAACTTTCATAAAGATGGTTCTATTATAGGAAGTGTTTTTAAAATAATGTTTTTAGTTAATCTTTTTAACAGTGATGTATCTTTATTAACTATAGTTGGGGTTGCACTTCTTGCTACTTTACTAGTTACAGCTGTTCCAATCGGTGGTGGTACTATTTCTGAAACATTAATAATTACTATGCTTGGATTCCCTATTTCTTCACTTGGCATGCTTACTATTATTGCTACTATTATAGATCCACCTGCTACTATGTTAAATGTTGTTGGGGATACTGCTAGTAGTATGCTTGTTGCAAGAATAGTTGACGGAAAAAACTGGTTCAAAAAAAATAAAAGGCTTTAAGCCTTTTTATTTTGTAATTCAATAATAATTTTGTAATATTCACTCTTAATATCGTCTTTTTCTATTCCAATATTATCATAGAATAGTTGTACATATTCTTTACCTAAATTCTCTTCTATACTTTTTTCGCAATATACCAAGTCATAATATATATCGCTAAGACCACTTTCTGATACATTTATTATTCCTTTAAAGTCATTATTTTCATATATTATATTTTTAAAGTCTATATTACCTATTGTGAATCCAATTATTTGTTTTGGTTTATTACCTTTTAGATATTTTATTAGATTTTCTTTAGTTATAAATTTTTGTTTTAATTCACTTGAAAGTTCAACATTTTTTATATCTTCTTCTATTCTTTTTATTTTCGTATCAATAGTTTCATCAATCATACAGTCTTTATAATCAATACTGTATATTTGATTAAATAATTCTATTAATATTTCTAGTGTTTTATTTTTATCATCTAAATTATTTAGTAAATTACCTCTTATTTCCTTTGTAAGTATATATGATTTTCCTTGATATTTTTCATAAAACATTTTTTCGGGGATACTAATTCTATCTTTAAGATAATCTTGCTTTATTGATTCGCGTGATAAATGATTAGATTCCTTTAAATAGAATATTTTACTTTTTTTACGAATTTTATACACTTTTGTATTTTTACTATTTGTTACTAATTCTATAGAAGTTGAATCTTTTACAAATTCATTTATTCTGTTACTGGCTTTAATGTTAACTACTTGTTTAATTTCTTTTATTTCGTTGTTTATAACTTGTTTATTCTTTATTTCATCATATGATGAGTTATATGTTACAAGTTTTTTATTTTCTATTCTGACAATTTTTGTTGCTATCTTATTTATAAAATATCTATCATGCGATATAAAAAGGATTGTTCCAGGAAAATTTAAAAGTGATTCTTCTAATATTTCTCTTGTATCAACATCTATATGATTAGTTGGTTCATCTAGAATTAAAAAATTAGAATTTTTCAATATTAGTTCTAAAAGTTTTATTCTTACTTTTTCTCCGCCACTTAATTTGTTTAATTTTTTTGAAATTGCTTCTTCATTAAAATAAAATTTGTAAAGTTTACTTCTTAATTCTGCCTCATTTCCTATAAAGAAAGTTCTACAATGTTCATAAATTGTTAAGTTTTCATCCTCGAATCTTATTTCTTGTGGGATATATCCAATTATTGTATTTGCACCTATTTTTATATTTTCATGTGTATTATTTAATATATTTTTTACTAATGTTGTTTTACCCGTTCCATTTTTCCCCATAAGGCATACTCTTTGATTATGATATACACTCATGTTTGAATTAACTAATAATTCTTTTCCTGCAATTTCTAAATTTAAATTTTCTATAGTTAGAACATGATTGGCACTTCTTTTATCAATATTTAGATTTAATTTTAATTCCGATTTTTCTTTTGGTTTATCAACTAATTCCATTTTTTCAAGTCTTTTTTCCATAGATGCTGCTCTTCTAAAAAACATTGGATTATCGCTTCTCTCTCCCCATTCTTTTAATCTTTTTATTGCTTCTTTAATTGCTTTTATTTCTTTTTGTTGATTTTTATATTTTTGAAATTGTCTTATAAATCTGTTTTCACTTTCTTCAACATAATATGAATAATTTCCATGATAAATATCGCTTTTTCCATTTTCTAAACATATTATTTTATTTATAACTCTATCTAGAAAATATCTATCATGACTTACTATTAAAACTGTTCCTTTATAATTATTTAAATATTCTTCAAACCATTCTAGTGTTTCAATATCTAAATGGTTTGTTGGTTCATCAAGTAGTAATATATCTGGATTTGACAATATAAGAGATGCTAAATTTATGATTGTTTTTTCTCCACCGCTAAGATTATTATATGGTGTATTTAACATTGATTCTGTAAGTTTGAAACCATGTTTTATTTTTTCTATTTTTCCCTTTATTTCATATCCACCTTTTATCCTATACTTCTCTTGTAATGTTGATAAATAGTTTATATCTTTTTGGGTATCTTTCATTTGTGAAGAAAATTCGTTTATCTCTTTTTCAAGTTCAAGTATCTCTTTAATTCCTTTTAAATATATATCATTTCCTGTTTCATTTTTATTGTAAAGTGGAGGAATTTGATTTAAGTATCCTATTGATGACTCTTTTCTTATGAATATATTACCGCTGTCTATCTCTTCTTGTCCTGATATCAATTTTAATGTGGTTGTTTTGCCACAACCATTACTTCCAATAAGTGCCACTCTTTCATTTGTTTTTACCTCAAATGAAACATCTGTTAATAAATTGTTAAATCCATAATTTTTATTCACTTTATTAAGAGCTATTTCTATCATTTTTCCTCCTTAATTAAAAATCACACTTTATGTGTGATTGGTTTACAATTTTAATTAATTATATACAATATCACTTTTTAATGTATATTTTATCATAAAATTAACTTAATGCATTATATATTAATTCAAATTCTTCGTTTGAAAGATTTTCTATTCTTTTGTTTAGTGTTTCTTCTGGAATTTTGTATCCTTCTATTATTGCTTTACTTTCTTTTTTTGTTAATTGTTTATCATGAAGTTTTACAAATTCAATTAAAGCTTCCATAAGATTATTTTTTAATTTTCTATCTCTATAGAAAAACATTTCTCTAAATACAAATTTTTTAAAACTATAATTTAATTCTTCTCTTTTTAGTGGTGTTAATCTAATCATTGAAGACATAACTCTTGGTTGTGGTTCAAATGCATCAGGTGCTATGTCTAATATTTTTTCTGCTCTAAAAAATGAATTTGTTAATAGTGCTAATTTATTTATTTTTTCATCAACAACTGAATCAGCAAATCTTTTTCCTACAATTAATAGCGCTTCATTAAAATCACATCTTAATAGTTTTTCAATAAACGGTTCAGTAATAGAATATGGTAATGCTGATATTATTTTGTCACATTTTGGAATATATGCATCTAATGCACTTGCATAAATAACGTCTACATTATCGTGTTTATCTTGTAAAACATTTAAAAATGGTTCTAGTTTTGTATCTAATTCTATACATGTTAAATGTTTACTTCTTCTTGCAAAAACATCACTCATTTCACCTTTTCCAGGTCCAATTTCTACAACTGTTTCATTTACACTAAGTCTTGCTTCATCTATAAATGTATTAATAATTGATTTATCAATTAAAAAATGTTGATCAAAGTAATTTGTATCATTTATAAATTGTTCTTTCATATTTTTCCCTTCTATCCTTTAAATTTAACGAATGGTTCTCTATCAGGTAATGGTAATTCAAATGTCATCAATTCTTTTGTAACTGGATGAATAAATTCCAGTTTTTTTGCGAATAACGCTAATTGTTCACCTACTTTTGAAGTTTTATTATACTTTTGATCTCCATAAAGTGGTGTATTGTTATGTGACATTTGAACTCTTATTTGATGAGAACGACCTGTTTCTAATTTTATTTCTACTAATGTTAAATTATTTTGTTGTTTTAATTTTTTATAATTTAATATTGCTTGTTTTCCGTTTTTATCTACTCTTACTATATTTCTTTTAGTATCCTTTAAAAGTTTATCTTCAAGTCTTCCTTCATTTGATAAATTTCCTATACATACTGCATTATATATTTTATTAAATTCATTTTTTCTTACTTGTTCAGATAATCTAGAAGCTGCTTTACTTGTTTTTGCAAAAACCATTACTCCACCAACTGGTCTATCTAATCTATGCACAAGTCCTAAATATACATTTCCCGGTTTGTTATATTTTTCTTTTATATAATCTTTTAAAATATTTAATAAATCCTTATCTTTTGAATTATCTTCTTGTGTTGGAATATTTATTGGCTTTTCAACAACTAGTAAGTGATTGTCTTCATATATAATATTAATTTTCATATATTTCAACTACTTCTATTTCTAGACCATGTTCTTTTAATGATTCAATATCTATTTTTTTATTATCTAAACATTCTTTTAATGAGTCAATTTTTGCATTAGACCAATTTACATAAATATCATCTAAAGAATAGCATTCTGTATAATATTCTAAGTTTTCATCTTTATAAATTAAATTCATTGCAGAAGTACATTTATCAGCTTTGAATATCAAAGTATAATCATGTTTTTCATTTATAATTTGATTTATTGATGTTCCGTTTTTTCTTGTTGATGAAGAAAGTCCAATCATTAATGTTACTATTAATGATAAGGATATTGCAAATACAATTCTTATTTTATCTTTATTACTCATTTTCTTCCCACCTACCATATACTCCACAAGGTAGTACCATATTTGTTGATGAAATTTTTATTCCTAACTCATCTGTTGTAATTTTTCCATTTTCTAATCTTTTTCCTACACTTGTATTAAGTACATTTTTTAAAATTTCTGGGGTAATTCCTTTTGTGTAAGAGCTTATTAATAGAAATAACGGTTTATCACTTAATATATCAACAGATGCTTCAATTAGTCTATTTAAACTATCTTCAAATCTCCATAGTTCTTTTGATGGACCTCTTCCATATGTTGGCGGATCCATTATTATAGCATCATATTTATTTCCTCTTCTTTTTTCTCTTTCAACAAACTTTAGGCAGTCATCGCATATGTATCTTATTCTATTTTCTCTGAGTCCTGATAAAGTTGCATTTTCTTTTGCCCACTCATTCATTCCTTGAGATGCATCAACGTGAACAACTTCTACTGCTCCTGCATATGATGCTGCCATTGTTGCTGCTCCTGTGTAAGCAAATAAATTTAATACTTTTATAGGTCTATTTGCATTTTGTATTTTATTAATTATAAAATCCCAATTAGCTGCTTGTTCTGGGAAAAGTCCTGTATGTTTAAATCCTGTTGGACTTACTCTAAATGTTAAATCTCTATAATTAACTGTCCAGAATTCATTAAATTTCTTTTTATTTTCCCAGTATCCTCCACCTTTATCACTTCTATGATAGATTGCATGATAATTATTCCATATTTGAGTATTTTCATGTGTCCAAAGTGCCCATGGATCTGGTCTTCTTAATATAATGTCTTTCCATCTTTCTAATTTTTCACCATTTCCTGCATCAATGCATTCATAGTCTTTCCAATTATTACTTACAAGCATAATAACCCCTCCTAATAACAATTATATTATATCAATCTATAATACTTTTATCAATCAAGAAAAAAGCAATTAACTTAGTTAATTGCCTAATTTATTCCTTCTCTTTCTCTATATGTTTCAGCTGGTTCGATTAGCCAACATCCACTCCATTGTCCTACTATTGTTGAATCATTAAATCCGTTTGCATAACCATCATTAAGTACTGAATCACCTTTTCTATAATTGTTACCATTTGGATCTTGAATAATAAGTCTTCCATCATCTGTTACACCAGTTGCTAATACAAAGTGTCCAGCCCCTGTAAAATTACCTTCATTCATTAGAATTATTGCTGTGTAACCTTCAGATATTTTTTGTTTAACATCATCATAGTGATATGTGTTAACACCTTCATCAAATGTTCCTTCTGCTCTCCAGTTGTTTGCGTTTACAATTCCATATCCATTTAGTGCTTCTTCCATTCTTTGAGCATTACTTACACCTCTTATATTGTATTCATTTGCTAAAATATCTGGAGTTATTTCCATACCTGTATATGCTGATATAACCATTGCAGCGCATGTTATACCACAACCTGATGAAGCTACGTCACCGCTTCCAAACGGAACACCTTTATAGTCATTTTGATCATATAATGGAAATTCACCTGGTGGTAATCCTAAAGCTTGTAATTCTGGAGGTACTTCATCATCATGTGGTGTTAAATCTACTGGTGGAGCAACTTCAGGATTTATTCCAGAGAATTGGCCTAACATACCTATTATTTTTTCTCTTAATTCTTTTCTTTGACGTTCAAGTTCTTGAATTTTTGCAGCTAACGCTCCACAATTTCCACAGCCATTCTCCTCTTCTTCTTTTCCATGTGATGATGCGCATGCTGATATTTGAGAAGATAATTTTGATATTTCGCTACAAATTTTAATATACATTTCTCTTAATACTAAAATCGCATCAAATAACGCAATATCTTCAATACATTTATTTAGATCCTGCATAAATCCATCTAGCGCATCACTTTGTACTTCAGATGCTGAACCGGTCCATACATCAGAAAATCTTATGTTATTTATATTAGAGACATTTGTATTCATATTTGCTGTGTCCATTATTACACCTCTTATCTTACTGTATAAATATATTATACTATGTTTTTATAATAAAATCGACAAAAAAAAGAGCAATGATTCTCATCATGGCTCTTATTATTAAAATTCACCAAACAAATACTATTCTTGTTCCATAGTAGTTGCGATATTAGTGATGTCATCTGCAGATTTGATAACTTGTCCGTAAACTAAGTTAAATAGTTTTCTAAATTCATCTAATTCTGCTTTTAATTCAGCTGGTTTTTTATTACCTTGGTAGATACCAGTATCTACATTATTGATTTCATCTATTTTTTTAGAAACATCATTTAATAATGATTCTATATCATTTGCTATATTTTTCATTTCTGCTGCTTTATTTCTAGCTTCAGCAGTCTCCATTACCATAATTCCATCTGCCATGTTTTATTTCCTCCTATCTTAACCCTAACTTAAATTAGTTACCTAATGGGTTTGCCCTTCCTATACGTGATTTTAAATTTGATTCATCAATATCAATTGCTTTAGCTCTTGATCTAATTAAATCATTACAATCTCTGAATGTAGCCGAATATTTTAAGAATTGTGGCTTCATATCCATAATTTGATTTAAGAAATCAGTTGATAAACCTCCTCTAAATTGTTCAGAACCTGCGAATCCTTCAATTAGATTATATAATCTATTGATTAGTGAATCGTAATCTCCTGCATTTGTATCCATAACATTTGACCAGTTTCTCATTTGGTCAGTATTGTGACTTACTATACTCATTTTATTTTCCTCCTCTTAAATATAGTTTTATTGTATCGATTTTTTTTAAATCGTTTTTACTAATTTTAATATTTTTATCCAATATAATTACATTATGTATCTATGTAATTTAACAATTTTGGATTATAACATGATAATTATAATAAATTATTGCGTTTTATACACGACTTATATAATTTTTATCATTTTTCTAATTTCACTTTTTTGTAAAATTTTATGTTGTAGCTTATTTTTAATTTATATGTTTTTAATACCCTGCACTGGCTTTGAGATTTTATACTCTTGCTACCTAAGGTTTTGTTGTAACATATGTTTCTTCCCTTGCTACAATACAATTATAACACTCTTTTTTTTATTTGTAGCATTTTTAATATGTTTTTTACAAAAAAATGTTAACAAATTTGATTTTTTCCCTTATTTTAAGGGATTGTTAATAACTTTTGTGATGTAAATTTTTTTACACTATTGTTAATAATTTTATATTTTTTTGTATTTTAATACATTTACATCTATATTTCATCATGATATAATACACTGCGACTAGTGGGGGAAATTTATGTTTAATGATAATTATTTTAATCTTGATAAAGAATTTTTTTTGTCAATAACTTCTTTTATTTATGAAAAACTTTTAAATTTATATCAAAAAGATGAAATTCTAGGGGCATATTTAACTTCTTATAAGAATTCTGTTAGCAAAGGACAAATAAATATTACTGTGTTAATAAAATCTGATAATAAAGATGTAGTTTCATATTATAAACAAGTTATTTCTGATATAAATAAAGATTGTTCTATTCAATTTGAGATTCCGATTTTATTTTGTATAGACAGCGTTAATAAATATTCTATGAAAACTAGTATTGGTGTTATATCTATTGAAGAACTATTAAATTCTGATATATTATTTGATAAAGCTAATTTTCTACAAAAAATAAAAGATTCCTTCAATAATAATGAAACATTATTTAAAAATGCGTCAAATATTCCTAAAAGCAAAGCTCCAGATTCTGTTGCAAATAGTATTGAGATTAAAGCCCCAATTAAACATATTATTGTTGCTGATCTTTCTCTTGTTAAGTCGAATTTGTCTGATACGGAGTAACATATAACTTCAAGAAGTGCTATTAATGAGGTTATTCCTGCAAATAATATGCACACGAAAAATAATGGTCCAATTATATATGCTTCTGATCCCATTACATTGAATACCTGTGCAAATACAACAAAAGCAAGTCCACTACCTTCGGTTACCACTTCATTAAATGCAATTCCACTTGTCATTGCCATGAAACCTAATATTGAAAATATTCCCACTGAATTAAATACTTCAAAGGAGGAATTTGAAAATGCAACTACTAAAGCATTATTAACCAATTTTGACCTTTCAGGCAGATAACTTGCATATGTAATTGCTATTCCCATTCCCAGGCTTAAAGAAAATACAATTTGACCAAACGCTGCAACCCATACATTTAAATTTGTCAATGCACTCCAGTCCGGAGTGAATATTTGTGCATATCCCACTGACGCCCCAGGTAGTGTTAATGAAAATACAACAATAATAATCATAATAATGAATAATAATGGTAATAATATTTTGCTTACTTTTCCGATTCCTTTATTCAAATCTCTTTTAATAATCATCCAAGCGACGAACCATATTATTAATATTGATATTAATACAACTGGAACTATTGAGAATATTCCACTAATCGATGTTGAAGACCTCAATAGTGTATATGAAAAAAATAGGTCTGGCTGTGATCCCCATGCTTTTGTAAAACTCAAAACAAAGTATATTAAGTCCCATCCTACTACACAAGTATAATAAGTTGCTATTAAAAAAACTGTCAGTACAATTAACCACCCTATTATTTCAAATCTGCTTTTTATCTGATGTAATATTCTTGATAGTGATGTTTTAAATTTATATCCAACTGCATATTCCACTAGAACAAATGACACTCCTAATAGTACCAATGAAACTAGGTAAGGTATCATGAATGATCCTCCACCATTGGAGTATAATACATTTGGAAATCTCCAGATATTGCCTATACCAACAGAGGATCCAATCATCGCCAAGATAAATGTTAGATTGCTGTTCCATTGGCTTCTCTTATTGCTTGCCATAATTTATCACTTAATTATATAATTTATATTACCATTATTATATAATTGATGATTATAGATATGTGATGCATGGTTTTTTCCATTGGTCAAGTTGGAAATTTAAAAAAAGAATTAAATTTAAAATTAATTATCTAAAAAAAGAAAAGGAGATTCGGATTATAATCCAAATCTATTTAAGAATCCGTTAAGTGAGAATCCACCGGAATTGTTACCAATGGCCTGATCCAATTGATTTGTGTATGACTGAACATCTCCTTGTACAGCTTGAACTCCTCCGATACTTGTAGCAAGATTTTCAATACTGCTGTTTGACAAGTTAATATTATTGTTGACCGTGTAGTTGTAAATGATATTTACAATAGT
>JAZUBJ010000141.1:0-9639 GCA_045638445.1 Bacilli bacterium
TATTTGATATTTGTTTCTTAATTCTGTTGATCTTCTTTTATATTCTTTTTTTAATTCAGTTAAGAAATAGATATCATTTGAACTTCTTATTTCCTCAATAAATGGTTTTACTAAAGAATGTTTTTTATCTTCTTTAATATGTATAACTTCTGGTTTTGTTATTTCTTCTTTGATTTGTTTTTCTTCTTTTAATGGTGCTATTTTCTCTATTTTTTTCTCTCTTGTAATTTTTCTTAATTTATTTTCTTTTGATAATTCTTCCATTCTTTTTTTAGTGTATTTTCTATCGCTTGTTAGAAGTAGTCTAAATGATTTTTTTAGATTTGTTATTGGCATGAATATATAGCTATAATCACATATAAAATCACTTACATTTTCTAAAAATGTATTATCACTTATTATTTCATATCCTTCTTTTTGTAGTTTTTTATCTGACATGTAGTTTTTAAATATTTGAATACCTGCAGATATTGCTACTGTAGATAAATATAGATTTATTATTAAACTTATTAGTGCGTTCATATATATATTCCCCCTATTGAAATTGTTTTATATACTAACACAAATCACTTAAAAAATAAGTATATTTTTTAGTTTCGTGATAGTATAGTTTATCTATTTTTCTTTACAAATTCTAATATAAATTCATTTGCTTTTTTTGTATCTTCTGTTATATTTTGATTGTATGATCGTTCTTGTATTGCAATTGATTTAGATAATTCTTTTAATCGTTGTATTTCTCTTTTATACTCATTAATACCTTCTCTTTGTAATTGTTTTAATATACTTACAATATATATGCTTGAATCAAATTGATATGAGTTAAAACTAAGTGCTCCACTATATGGATGTGAACAATATATTAGTTCTTCTCCTGTAATTAAATCATAATATTTTCCATCTTTTAATTCACCGATAAATGGCATATCAATGTAACTATTTTTACTAAGACCAATTCCACAATTTATGTATTCATTAAATAATTTTTGAATCCATTTTGTTCTATAGCCATCCCATACTTGATATCTAAAATATTTCATATTTCCCCCTTAAATTGGCTTATATTATATCAAAATACACTTAAAAAAGCAAGTTTTCTCTTGCTTATTTTATTTAATTGAATTTTTAACCATAAAATGTAAAATATATGCAAAAATTAAAAGAATTAAAGTTGGTACTGTTAGAAATCCTGATGTTATTATATAAAAAATACTATCAAAATTTATATAGCCTTCCATTAAGACAAGTATTGTTTCTTTTAACGAATTATATAATACGGCACTTTCAAATAATATTAATATTAATCCAGATATTGTCATTGTAAATTTGGTTATTCTATTTAATTTTTGTGGTTTGTATGATATACCACCAAATAGAAATACACTTCTACATTGAGCGCATTCTTTTGCAGTTTTTGAATTTTTACATCCACAGTTTGAACACTTCTTCATATTTTTACCTATATTATCTTATCAAAAATATTGTTTTAAATCTATTTATTTTTTAAAAACTCATGCAATTCTATTGCTACATTTTCTGGGATTATTTCTTTTAGTTCTTCGATATTTGCTTCTTTTATTTTTGTAACAGAACCATATTTTTTAATAAGTTTCTTTTTTCTTACTTCCCCTAGTCCATTTATATTATCTAGTACACTTGAGATACTTCCTTTACTTCTTATTTCTTTATGGTAGTTTATTGTAAATCTATGTACTTCTTCATCAATTCTTGATAGTAATCTAAATACATTACTTCTTTTATCTATATTAATTATTTGATATGTATCACCATCTACGATTGCGTCTGGACTGTGTCTGTTATCTTTTTTTACTCCGATAACTTTTATATTTAAATTTAAGTCATTTAAAACACTTTTACATGCGTTTATTTGATTTAATCCTCCGTCTACAATAATTAAGTCTGGTTTTACTAAATCATCGTATAGCACTCTAAAATAACGTCTATATATTACTTCTTTCATAGATGCTACATCATCATTTTTATCAAAACTTAGTTTAAATTTTCTATAATTTTTCTTACTTGGTTTTCCATCTATAAAACATACCATTCCAGATACACTAAAAGTACCAAAAAGATTTGAGTTATCGAATGCTTCAATTATATTTAATTTTTCTAAATTTAATAATTCTTGAAGTTCAGTTTGTGCGTTTATAGTTAATTCTTCGTTTGCATAAATAAGTTTAATTTCTTTTTCATAAGATAATTTTGCATTATTATAAGCCATATCAAATAATCTTTTTTTATCACCTTTTTGTACAAATATTACTTTAGAATCAAGTACTTCATTTAATAATTCTATATTTAATTCTTTTGGTACAATTACTTCTTTTGGTATTAAGTTATTTTTTGAATAAAATGATACGATATAATATTCTAGTGTTTCGTTTATATCATTTATTACTGGTACTATTTTATTATTTATTCCAACTAGTTTACCATTTCTTATAAATAATGTTACTATGCTTAAATATGAATTGTCATAGTAATAGTTAAATATATCTTTGTCAGAGTTATCTGATAATTCTACATTTTGGTTAGAGAATACTTGTCGAATATACTCTAGTTCTTCTACTAATTCTTTACATACTTCAAAGTTTAGATTTTTTGAATTTATTTCTATTTTTTCATTTATTTTTTGTATTAATAACTTTGTATTTCCATTTAATATTGAAAGTAATTCTTGTTTTAGTGGTGTAATATCTATATTTTTGTTTTCACAGTATCCTAGACATTCTCCGATGTGATAATAAAGACATACTTTTTTTGGCATAGAATCACATTTTTTTAATGGATATAATCTATTTAAAAGATTAACTAAACGTCTCGCAGCATATTGATTTGGGTATGGTCCGAAATAATTTGATTTCTTTTTATTTGCGTTTATTTCTCTTTTTACTATTAATCTTGGATATTTATCATTTGTTAGTTCAATATATGGATATGATTTATCATCTCTTAGTAGTATGTTATATTTTGGATCATATTTTTTTATTAAGTTTAATTCTAGAACAAATGCTTCTGTTTCAGTATTTGTTACTATATATTCAAAATGATTAATTTCACTTACCATTTTTTTAGTTTTACCAGTTACTCTACCTGTAAAATAACTATGTAGTCTATTAAATAAGTTTTTTGCTTTTCCTACATAAATGATAACGTTATCTTTGTTATACATTTGATAACATCCTGGTTGTTTTGGTACTTCTGATAATTTATCTTTAAACATATTACCGCCTTCTTTACGTGTAGATTATATCATAAATTGATTTAGACAACAATTTATAATATAATTATGTCATGGAAAAGATTAGTGAAAGTTATTTAGAAATTAAGAAATCAAAATTTATTGGTATTTTATATAAAGTAAATGATGTCAGTGAAGTTGATGAGATTATTGCTTCTTTATGGAAGGAACATAAAAAAGCTCGTCATATTTGTTATGCATATAGAATTAATAATCAGGAGAAAAATCATGCTGATAAGGAACCTGGTGGAACAACACGAGGATTGCTTGATATAATACATATGAAAAATATGGATAACACTTTAGTTGTTGTAATTCGTTATTTTGGTGGAATTCTTCTTGGCGCAGGTCCTTTAACTCGAGCTTATACTAAGAGTGCTGCTAATTTATTCGTAAAATAGATCACTTAATAATTTGAGTGATTTTTTTATTATATATTTTATTGCTTTTTCTGTAAAATTACCTATTTTTACGCCAAGGTTTGAAAATGCATTTGTGTAATCAATATAATCCTCAACTACATAGTCATTTATTGAAACATCTTTATTGTTTTTTATATCTTCTTCAAATTTTAAAATTGCTTCATTAGTTAGTTTGGTTTTATTATACATTTTATATTCATAATATCCGTTTTCAGTTACTATATATATTAGTAAAAATATTATAAAAAATATCATAATTATTTTTTGAAATATATTTTTCTTTTTTTTACCCATTTATTTCCTCATTATCTAAATATTCTTTTAAAACATATGAAAATGCTTCTAGTGTATTATTTACTTCTTCTATAGTATTATCAATTCCACCTACTTCTAGTAATATTGCTTTTGATGATAAATCTTGATTGAATATCACATCTTCTCTATACATTATTCCTCTTGATAGTGTTTTATATTTTTGATTTAATATACTATTTAATTTTTTTACAAATTTTTCATTTTCTTTATAATTATTATGTTTTGTTGCGAGTACAAATAATAGTTTTGCATATTTTTTATTATTAATTGTTGTAGTTGATTTATCTTTTTTTATTGAGTCTCTATGAAGATCTATTAGTATTTTATAATTGTTATTTTTTAAGGAATCTTTTAAATAATATCTGCTTGCATCATATGAACCGTAATAATTTAATTTGTTTTTATTTAAATAATCTTTTATTTTTCTTTTTTCTACAGTGCTTTCTATATTAATATTATTTAGATGGTCTTTTAATATATATGACGCTATTTTTACATTTGGTGTTATTGTATATCCGTTTGAAAGCAGACTATTGTATTCTTCTGTATCGTGTGTATTATATATATAAATGATTGGTTCTTTTTTATCTATTATATTTATTATTTCTTCTACTTTCTCTTCTTTTATTTCTTCTTTTATACTATACATACTATATAATGTAGATTGTATTATTTTATCTTTATAATTTTGTTTTTTATAAGAAAAATTATTACTAACAGTATTTAATATTAGAGATTCAATATTAGTTTTATTTATTAAAAATATATATGTTACTATTATTATTGATGTAAAAAAGAGTATTATGAGTATTTTTTTGATTTTATAAATTTTTATTTTTTTATATATAATATCATCTCCTTATGGCTAGTTTAATACTACAAAATTTAAAAAAATGTCGAAATACATTGATTTTTTATTATTTATTTGTTATCATTAAGAAGACTTAAAGGGAGGTGGAATCATGCCTAATATTAAAAGTGCTAAAAAAAGAGTATTAGTTACTGAAAAAGCTACTGTATTAAACAATGATGTTAAACAATCAATGAAAACAGCTATCAAAAAAGTTGAAAAAGCTGCAACTAAAGAAGAAGCTATGAATTTAGTAAATAATGCAAATAAGAGAATTGATATCGCTGCTTCTAAAGGTGTTATCAAAGCTAATACAAGAGATAGATATAAGACAAGATTAAATAAAATTGTTAATTCAAAATAAATAAGTAGATGTTATCTACTTTTTTTGTTATAATAAATTAGGTGAATAAATAATGGAAAGAAGAAAAATATTAGTTATTATAATACTACTTTTATTATTTGCTATATGTGGATATCTTTTTTATGTAAGATTTGATGATTTAGTTGAATTTTATAAATTACTTCTTGATGATGTAATTGAAAAAGAAGTTATTATTCCAGAAATAAATGAATATAGTAAAAAATATGACTTTGATACTTTTAAAAACACTACTAACTTTAGACCTCAAAGTCATGATGATGTTAAAGATATATTCTATACAGCACTTAATAATGGTTGGGATAAATTCACATTTTATTGTCCTGATGAGTATACAAACTGTGCTTATGATGTTAAAAAAATAGCTAATGAGAGTGATTTTATAACTACTATTAACAACTATGTACATCCATTTAATTCTTATAAGAAAATTAATACTTTTATTACTGGTGAAGACGAGGTTTTAATTGAAATAGAAAAATTATATACAAATGAGGAAATTGATTTATTAAACAAAATGATAGATGATATTATTATCGAACTTAAAATTAATAAAGATAATATTACAGTTGAAGATATAAAGAAAATTCATGATTATATTGCTAGTGTTACTACTTATGATGATAATTATGATAAAAATGATACAACTACAATTTCTAATAAAGCTAATGGTGCACTTGTAAATAAAGTAGCACTTTGTAGTGGATATACTGATGCTTTTGCCCTATTCATGGATAAACTTGGTGTTATGAATTTTAAAGTTTCAACAGATACTCATGTATGGAATGCTATATATTTTGAAGGTGAATGGTCTCATATCGATATAACTTGGGATGATGATGAAGTTAATGAAAATAACACTTATAATTTCTTTATGATAAGTACTGAAGATATGCAAAAGTTAGATATTAGTGAACATTATTTTAATCAACAATTATATAGTGAGATTAATTAAAAAAGAATATCTATTAATTTAGATATTCTTTTATTGTGTTTATTGTTTCATTAAAGTTTTCATAATTTACATCAAACCATTTTATATCTTTCATTTGATTATAAAACCATGTAAATTGTCTTTTTGCGTAATGTCTTGAATTTTGTTTGATTAATTCTTTTGCTTTTTCAAGTGATATATTATTATTAAAGTATTCATTTAATTCTCTGTATCCAATTATATTAGAGAAATTTTTATATCCTTTTTTGTATAATCTTTCTGCTTCTTCTAATAATCCTTCTTCAAACATTACATCTACTCTTTTATTTATTCTCTCATATAAATTTTCTCTTGAAGTTCTAAGTCCTATTAAGGTGAAATCATATAGTTTTTTATTAATTCTATCACTAGAAGATATTGTTTTACCTGTTTCGTTATAAAACGTAATATATCTTTCTAAACGCTGTCTATTATTTAAATGGATATTATTATTTTTATCTATATTATCTGCCATTTGTTTTAATTCTTCATTTGAATATGAACTATAATCTATTTTTTTTATTTTTGTTTCTTCTAGTTCGTAATCATATAATAATGCTTTTATATATAGTCCAGATCCACCTACGATTATTACATTTTTATTTTCAGAAATAAATTTATCTAAAAGTTTACGACCGTCTTTTTGATAATCATAAATGGTGTATTCTTCATCAAGTGATATTAAATCTAGCATATGGTGAGGAATATTTTCTTTTTCTTCTTCTCTTACTTTTGCTGTTGCGATTAGTGGTTCTTTGTATATAGCTGTTGAGTCAGCATTTATTATTTGTGCATCATAATATTTAGCAAGTTCAACACTTAGTTTTGTTTTACCTGTTGCTGTTGGTCCTACTATTACTATTATTTTACTCTTCATCTTTTAACTCCAATGATAATTCTTTATTATAATTTTTTGGAACTATATCACCATTTGAATCTAATTCTAATCCATGTGATTCTAGATATTCCATAAATTCTTTAACTGTATCTCTTATTTTTTCAAGTTTTTCTTTTTCATTTTCCATTAGCTGTTCACCCTCTTAAATAATTTTTCAAGTTCATATATTGGATATTTTATTATTGTTGGTCTTCCATGTGGACATGTATATGGAAAATCACATTTGAACAAGTTGTTTATTAGTTCTTCTTGTTCTAAGTATCCTATATTTGTGTTTGCTTTAACACTCATTTTGCATGCTAATCTTGTAGCTGCTGCTTCATTGAATTTTACTCTATCAAATTTATCTGATATTTCTATTATAAGTTCAAATATTTTTTTAATACTTTCTTCTTCATAACCTTCTTTTAACCAAGATGGATGTGATGTAACTCTATATGTATTAGTTCCAAATTCATCTATTTCAAATCCAAGTGTTCTTATAAATTCTATATTATCTTTTAATTTCAAAAATTCATTATGTGCATATTCAAATTGTAGTGGAAATAACATATTTGTTGTATAAGTTTGTTGTTCTTCAAGATTTTTCATGTATTTTTCGTAATTAATTCTTTCATTTGCTGCATGTATATCAATCATATACATAATATTTTCATCATGTGCTATTAAATATGTTCCAAGCGCTAAACCTACTGGTTTTATAAATGTATTTTCTTTTAGCAATTCTTCTTCGTTGTATTCAATTACTTCTTCCTCTACATTTAAATTTAATCTTACTTCTTCTATTACTTTTTCTTGTTTTATTTCTTCTTTTTCTTCTTTGTTTATTTCTACTTTTTCTTCTTGATATGCTTTAAATGTATTATCTGTTTTATTTATTGCTTGTCTGATAGTTGTAAATAATAAATCGTTTAGACTTTCTAATTTTGAAAACTTAATATCTTGTTTTGTTGGATGTATATTTACATCTATTAGAGTTGGATCTGTTTCAATATATAAAACTACTACTGGATATTTATTATCCGCTAGTACTGTGTGATACGCATCTTTTATTGTTCTATTAACATTTTGATTTGTTACTACTCTTCCGTTTACTAGCGTAATCATATTATTTTTATTTGATTTTTGAATATTAATGTTACTTATGTATCCATTAATCATATAATCGTAATTTTCGGCTGAAATTTTGATCATATTTTTTGTTGTATTATATCCATATATTTCATGTATTGTTTTATAAATGTCATTACTTCCAGATGTTTTAAATATTTGTTTATCATTATTAATTAAAGTAAATGATATTTCTGGATGTGATAGTGATATTTTTTCTATATATGAAACGCAAAGATTTAATTCAGTATTTAAACTTTTCATGAATTTTAATCTTGCTGGTACGTTATAGAATAAGTTTTTAACTTCTATAATTGTTCCTTGTCTCATCGAACCTATCGTTGGTTCTTCAAATTTACCATACTTTATTTGTACTTTTGTTGCTTCATTTCCATCGTATGTATCTAGTGTTACTTCTGATACTGATGATATTGCTGCTAGAGCCTCTCCTCTGAAACCTAGTGTACTTATAAAATATAAGTCGTTTTCATTTTTTATTTTACTTGTTGCATGTCTACTGAAGCAAAGAATAGCATCTTCTTTGCTCATACCGCATCCATCATCAATTATTTTTATTAATTTTGTTCCTGATTCAGTTAGTTCAATTTTTATATTTTCACTTCCTGCATCAATACTATTTTCAACAAGTTCTTTTACTACATTAGCTATTCTCTCTACAACTTCTCCTGCAGCTATTTTGTTTGCTAATGTTTCATTCATTACGCTAATTTTACCCATTTAGATCATACTCTTTCTATAACTAATTAGTTTATAATCAAGTGCATATATTTTTATTATTCCTGGCTTTGTAATTCTTACAAATCCTAGTCCGTTTATTAATATGTCTGTTGGTTCTGTAACTTCTATTATTTTATTTGGCAATATAGTCAATTTTTCATTTTTAGATTTTACTTTTTCATATCTTAAATTATCACTCATATAGAAACTAAAACTATTAAATTTATTACCTACATTTTCTATTCTTAAAATATCATTAACCACTATTGCATAAGCTGGTCTTACTTGAAATGTTTTAACTCTGATTTCTTTTTTTGGATAAAATTTTAATGTTTTATTATATTCCACGAAATTATATATTGCATCATCATCTATAAATCCAGGTGTATCTACAATAGTTAGATTTTTATTTAATTTTATTGTAATAAATGACGCTGTTGTATTTGGTATAGCGCTTGTTGTTATTACTGGATTTTTTAAATTACTTGTTAAAATATGATTTATAAATGTACTTTTACCGCTATTTGTAAATCCTACTATATATAATCTTTTAACATTATCTTTATTTATTTTTTCTAAAAATGCGTCTATATTATAATTTTTATATGAACTTACACACATTACATTTTCAGTATCATATATGTTTTCTTTTACATAAGAAATTATCTTTTTTTCTTTTAAACTTT
>JAZUBJ010000142.1:0-3863 GCA_045638445.1 Bacilli bacterium
CAAGTGATAATAAACGTGATATTGATTCCGAAACATTAGATTTTATAGTTGCTAAGGGATTAATTGATTTACTTGGTGGTACTATGGAATTTATTAATGAAAAAGGAAAAGGAACTCAATATATAATTAAATTAAATCAAAAATTAAGTAGTCAAAATAGAATTGGTAATATTAGAGAAAAGATACAAACTAAACATTTATTAACTCATCAAACTCTTAATTTAGTTGGTAAAAAAGTATTAATTGTTGATGAGAATAAAGTTAATGTTAATCTTTTAGAAAGGCTTATGTCACAATATAATATTATGATTGAGACTTCATTAAATCCTAAAGATAGTGTAGAACTTATAAAAAATAATAATTATGATTTAGTAATAATAAATCATAATATTAGTGATAATGGTGGAGAGAAAATCGTAAAAAATATTAGTAATGTACCTACAATTGGAATTGTTACTAAAAATGATGATGTGTCTAATGTATATAATTATATAGTAAATTCTCCTATAGAATTTAGAGAACTTAATAGTGTAATGTGTTCTATTTTTAAGGGAGGTAATAACTAGTGATATATAATATTGTTTTTACAATTTATACTTTAGTTGTTTTATTTATTTTAACATTTACTTTTGCTTCAAAACATAAAATAAGAACAGTTAGATCTAGAGCGTATGTTTTTCTTATTATAACTTGTTTTGTATTTGCTTTATTTGAATGTGTAAGTTTAGTTATTTATAAATATGTTACGATAAACCCTGTAGTTACTCAAATAACATGGAGTTTAAAAATTATTGGTATGTTTTACTACATTTATTTTTTCTTTGTATATTATAATCTTATTACAAAGGGAAATAAGTATGAAAAACTTTCAGATGAGTTATTTAAAGTTCCTAAATTTTTAATAGGTTTTATTTTTATAACTATATTTATTTTTGCATATTTAATATTTAATAGATGTACTTCTTACGATTTAAATAATTTAGTTTTTGTAAGAGGGGCATTTGGACATGTTTTATTGGTTGTATGTTTAGCCGTTGTTTTAAATGCGTTAATATCTGGATTTAATAAAAGACATGAAAATATTAATTTATTTAGATCTCTATCATTATTTTTCTTGATATTTGTTATTGCTTTGCCTTTACAAGTTAAATTTATTTATATTTCTTTAATGCCTTTTATATGTGGATTTATTTGTTATGTTATTTATTATAATCTTGAAAATCCTGATATTAAATTGGTAGAGGAAATAGAGAAATTAAAAAATAGTATTGATAGTTCTAATAATACAAAAACTAATTTCTTATTTAATATGTCTTATGATTTAATAAATCCAATTAATACAATTGTTTCATTAAGTAATTCAATAGAAAATTCAGTTAATTTAGATAAAAATGTGGTTTTAGAAGATGTTAATAATATTAAGCTTGCTGGTAATGCATTACTTGAATCTATTAATAATATATTTGAGATGTTTAATAATAATTTGGAAAGTAGTGAAAAAGAATATAGTTTATATGAACTTATTAGTAGGGTTAGAAGTGTATGTGAAACTCGTATCGGGGCTAAGCAAATTAAATTTGAAACTAATATTGATGATAATCTTTATTCTAAATATATAGGTGATATAAATAAAATACAAAAAATTTTATTGAATGTAACTAATAATGCTGTTAGGTTTACTGATGTTGGTAAAATTATTTTTTCTATTTCTTCAAGTGGAAATATTGAAAACAATGTATTACATTTTAAAATTATTGATACTGGTATTGGTATAAAAGATGAGGAAAAATCTTTTATATTTACTGATTCAGATAGTTCAAAGACCAATGTAGGATTAAGTGCTAGTAAGAAATTTGTTGATGAAATGGGTGGGTCTATTAGATTTGATAGTATATATGGTGGTGGAACTAAGTTTTATATAGATTTGCCTCAAAAACCTAGTGGTAGTAAATTGATTAGTGAAGATATAGTTGATAGTGTTAGTAGTAATATTATTGATTATACTGATTTAAGTAATTATAGAGTTTTAATTGTTGATGATGATAATTTAGATATTAAAGTTATATGGAGATTACTTGAAAAGTATAAGATTAATGCAGAAGTATGTATGAGTACTATTGAGTTTATTGATAAAATAAAAGCTGATGAAGTATATGATTTAGTATTATTAGATCATAAAATGTCAGATTTAGATGGAGTTGAGACTGTTAAACTATTAAGAGAACTTGATGGATATGTTTTACCTAAGATAGTATGTTCAACTGCTAATGTTTCGACTGGTTCTCGTGAATATTATAAGAGTGTAGGATTTGATGAGTATTTATCTAAACCTATTGATGTACATGAACTTGATAGAATACTTAAAAAGTATTTAAAATAATAAGAAATTTATAGCAAAATAAAAACCTCAAATTTGAGGTTTTTTTTAGTATTCTGGAATTCCGTATCCGTATAAATGTAAACTATCTTTTTTATATTTCTTTGTTACAACTTTTCTTGCTACTGCTTTACTTGGTGTTGAACCACCAACGTTTCCTTCGATAGTATATACATATCCATCTTCAAATTTTTCTACAAATCCTACATGGTCAATTAAATCATTTGCGCTGTTCCAGTTAAAGAATACTATATCTCCTGGTTTTGGTGTGTATTCTTTATTATATTTAAATCTTCCTTTGTCTTTGTAATAATCAACTCCGACTTTTACCCATGCGAATTTTGGAATGTTACCGTTTTCAATTTGTCCGTGTTGGTCTCCAACCCAACTAACAAATGCTGCACAGTATTCCATAAATCCTTCTTGTCCATTATACCAGTTCCAATAAGTGTATCCTGTTTTTCCTACTTGAGATAGGGCAGTTTCTACTATTTTTTGTCTTATGATTTGTTCTCTATTAATTTTATAGTTTATATCATATATATCTTTATTTTCTAGGTCATTTTCAAATAATACTTTTAATTTGATATCTTCATTAATTCCGAATAATTCATTTGAAGAATCTTTTTTCAAATTTGTTTCAAGTATTAGTTTTTCTTCTTGTTCATACATTTTTATATTTTCATCATTTTTCATTAATTTTGTTACAACACTTGTATACATTTTATTATTATCTTTTTCATCATCTAATATTTTTTGTAATTCTTGTGTTGTTACATCAATTTCATTGAAGTTTAGTGTTAATACTTTGTTTTCTTTATCATAGTTTAAACCTTCATTTTTTGTATTAACTATTAATTGTGGTAGTTTAATTACTGTTTTATTATAGTTTGCAACAATTATACAAGATGTTGTTGAAAGTAGAATGAATATTAGGAAACTTATTACTTTTGTTAGTTTTCTTTTTTTTCTGCTTATTAATAGTGTAATTATTAATAATACTAAAATTATAGCTGCTGAAATAGATACTTTATAAATTAAGTTTATATTTGTTAGTGAAAACGAAAAATTAATATTTTCTTTTTCTGTAGGTTCTATATACCATGTTAATGATTTTCCATTATCTTTTATTTCATCTGCGTTATTTGAAAGAGATTCATATGGAAGAGTTACTTTATATGTAATTATGTAATCTATTTGTGAATTATCAGATTCTGTATTATCTGTAACTTCATAATACATATTTGAAATATATTTTGTTATTAATTTATCCTCTTTATAGAATAGTTTTTTGTCTTTTAATTTTTCATCTGGGTCTATGTATATATTTACTTTTTCATTTTTATTTGATGTTATTTCATCTATATGTTTTACTTTGTAAATATATTTATGTCCTATGAATTCTTTATCTTCATAATCTTCTTTTTTAAATCCTTCAAAACTAGGTTCATCAATTTGTTCTACAAAATCTTTTATATCTTCTTTT
>JAZUBJ010000143.1:0-22895 GCA_045638445.1 Bacilli bacterium
TATTTAATTGTGGTAAGTTTAATGATCTTGAAAATGATTTAATAAAAGTATTAGATAAAAAGAAAATTCCATATTATTCATGCATCAAAGAATTAAATATTGATGGTAATAAATTATATTTTTTAAAAAACAAAATTTATGAAAATGAAAATGATAATTCATCTGTTATTTATATTGAACTTAATAATCATAAATTTTTATTTATGGGTGACACAGGAACGGACGTAGAAGAAGATTTAATAGAAAAATATCATTTACAAGATATTGATGTTTTAAAAGTAGGACATCATGGAAGTAAGACAAGTAGTAGTGAAGAATTTATAGATGAAATTAATCCAAAGTATTCTATTATTAGTGTTGGTAAGAATAACATGTATGGACATCCGAATAAAGAAGTCTTGAATAATTTAGAAGATTCCAAAATATATAGAACAGATAAACAGGGTAGTATTATGTTTAAAATTAAAAATAATAAATTAAAGATAGAGAAATGTACACAATAGAAAGTAATAAGAATGAATTATTGTGACTCAATATAGTAAGCAAAAAAGTTTTATGAAAAGAATAAGGAAGTTATGATATTGTAATAAAAGTTAAAAAATGTTACACTGATAGTGGAGATGATAGTATGAAAAGGAAATGTTTTTTTATATTGTTAATAGTGATTTGTTTATTTATGTTCACAGGGTGTAATAAAAGTAATAAAACTAAACTTACTGAAGGAACTGATTTCTATGTAAGAGGTGAATTTACAGGCAAATATTTAGATGTAACTAAAAGAGGATATTATATTGATACATTAAACCATCCTGATGCGCCATATTTATATATTATATGTATGGGTGAAAAAAATAGTGGAGGATATAGTTTAAAAGTAAAAGAAGTAAATGTAAATGATGAAAAAATTGAAATTATAGTAGAAGAAATTGGACCAATGGGTGATGTTACATTGGCATTTACTTATCCTACAATTATTGTGGAATTTCCAAAATATCAAGAAGATATTATAATAAAAAATACAAGAGGAGAAATATTTGATAGACTAAATTAATTTATTTTATATAAAATGTACTTTATAAAAAGAAATTACATGTTTGTGATTTCTTTTTGTTTGTTTAAATTCGTATGCATAAACGATAGCCACCATGTGGAGATTATGATCACATGGGTGAGGCAATAAATTTAGTAGAAAATTTCAATGTAGAAAAAGTAATATTTAATTGTGGTGAGTTTAATGATTTAGAAAAAGAATTAATTAATGTATTAAAAAAGAAGAGAATACCATATTATTCATGCATTAAGAAATTAAATATAGATGATAATAAATTGTATTTTTTAAATAATAAAGACTATAGCAATGAAAATGATAATTCAAGTGTAATTTATACAGAACTTAATAATCATAAATTTTTATTTATGGGAGATGCTGGAGTAGATGTAGAAGAAGATTTAATAGAAAAATATAATTTACAGGATATAGATGTTTTAAAAGTTGGTCATCATGGTAGTAAGACAAGTTCTGGTAAGAATTTTATAGATGAGATTAATCCAAAATACTCGATTATCTCAGTTGGTAAGAATAATAGGTATAGCCATCCCAATGATAGTGTACTAGATAATTTAGCAGATTCAAAAATATATAGGACAGATCAAGATGGAAGTATTATGTTCAAGATTAAAAATAATAAATTACAAATAGAAACATGTGCGCCATAGAAAGGAGTAAATATGAATTATTATAATGAGATTAAAGAAAATTTATTAAAATGCGAAATATATGATAAAACTAAAGATTTTTCTAAAAATAAGAATAGAGTTATAACATATTTCAAGAATGGTAAGCTTTTGAATGAAGCAGGAAAAGAATATGGTAAAAATATTATTAAACAATATTCAGAAAAGTTGATGATTGAAGTTGGTAAAAAGTATAATGAAAGAACACTTTATAGAATGAGAAAATTTTATGAAGTATTTAGCAATGAAAAATTGACACCATTGGTGTCAAAATTGAGTTGGAGTCATTATATACAACTATTATCATGTAATAGTATTGAAGAAATTATTTATTATATTAATGTTACTGTAAATAATAATCTAAATAAGAGACAGTTGCAAGAAAAAATTAGCAATCATGATTATGATAAATTAAGTATAGAGACAAAAAGCAAAGTGATAGATTTTGATGAACTAAAAGTAAATGATTTAGTACCAAATCCTATAGTTATAAAAACAACAAATTCATTAAAAGAAGAATTAACAGAATATGCATTAAAATAATCAATATTAGACAACTTAGATGATTTTTTGACTCAATTGGGTTTTGGATTTACTTATGTTGGTAATGAGTATAAATTAAAACTTGATGATAGAAACAATTATATTGATTTACTTTTGTATAATATTAAACATAAGTGTTATGTAGTGGTTGAATTAAAGGTAACTGAATTAAAGAAAGATCATACTGGACAAATTATGACATATATGAATTATATTAATAAAAACATAAAAACTATTGAAGAAAATGATACAATAGGAATAATAATATGTAAACAAGATGATGAATATGTTATTAAATATTGTTCTGACGATAGAATAATAGCAAGAGAATATGAATTAGTTTAGATTTGAAAAAATTAAATTTATGGTATATAATAGTTCTCAATTCAAAAGGTGATATTTATGGAGCAAAAACAATTTCTTGATTATATAGAGGATAAAACTATTACAATTGAAAATGATTGGTTTTTTCATGCAACAGATAGAGATATAGCTACAATTGAAAAAATATTAAATGAAGGTATTAAATGTGCATCATTAAGAAAAGAAAAAAGCCATCAAGGATATAATGGAAAATATGATGTTAGTGTGAGTAAAAAAACAAATGATCCTCAAAGTGTATATACTTTATTTAATGATTTACCTATATTTGGACTTAATGGTATTAATCCAATTAAAGCAGATAGTAAAAATAGAATATTTGATCCTTTTACGGAAACAATTTTACCATTTAGAACTAGCTCAAAAAATGATGAGTATCATGCCTTTTTAAAAATTGATTCATCAAAAATTATAGCTATTGGTTATAGTTTATATCATATGTTAGAACCTGAATATAAATTTAATATATATAGACTATCGTTGCTTAAGGATATAATCTTATTATTAGAACGATTAGATAAAAAAATTCCAATATATGATCTTACATCAGAACGTGAAATAAATAAGCAAAAAGTAAAATTATTAAAAATAGAAGAATTACAACAATGGTAATTCTTTTTTTCTTTAAAATAAAGGATTTTATTCGACTTACTTTTTGACAATCACCACATGGAGATTATCATCATATGGCTGAGGCACTAAATTTACTAGAAAATTTCAATGTAGAAAAAGTAATATTTAATTGTGGTGAGTTTAATGATTTAGAAAAAGAATTAATTAATGTATTAAAAAAGAAGAGAATATCATATTATTCATGCATTAAGAAATTAAATATAGATGATAATAAATTGTATTTTTTGAATAATGGGGATTATGGTAATGAAAATGATAATTCATGTGTAATTTATACTGAACTAATCAATTATAAATTTTTATTTATGATGTAGTTTGAGTATTGAAAGAAGATGTTTTAATAATGTTAATTAAAAATTTAGTTTTAAAAATATATTTTAGTATGATATATTATATGTTGATTTGGAGATGAGAAAATGAAAGAAAAATATGATTATTTAGAATCAATTGCGCCATTATTGTTATCACATGGTATGGTTAAAAAAGATAATATAATTTCTTGTGAGTTATTAAATAAAGAGATTTTATTACTTTTGGATTTTATTTCAGAACAAAATTTATCTCAAAATAGATTAATTGATTATGTTGAAAAAGTTAAAAATGATCCTCTTTATTTAAGAAAATGTTATATTGGTGAACAATTAAGAGTAGAGTTGAATGAAAAAGTTGGACGTGAGTGGTTTGTTTATGATATGTATAGGTTATTACAACAATTAGGTGCATATAATAAAAATAATGATTTTGGAAATGAAATTTCTAATGCATTGGATGAATATAAAAATGAAGAATTATACAGAAATTCTGTTGTTGGTGAAATAAATGGCTCTTTTTCTGCTCTTGTATTATCTAGAAGAGGTATAGTTATTCAATAATTTTTTAATATCTGTATTGTATTTATAATATGATATACTTTTATTGTGGTGTTAGTTAATGAAGAAAATGTTTATTTCAATAAATAATAAAGAAGATTATGATAATTTTTTAAATAAACTTAGTTTATATAAAAGCATTTTTTATTTTAATACTCATTTTGTTGTTAAAAATAGTCTTAATGATGAAATGATAGATTATATAATAAAAGGTTTAAATTTAAAAAATCGAAAAAAAAGAATTGAATATATATACGATGTGTCATGTAAGATAATTGATGATTCTGTTGGTAAAACTAATATATGTGGATTTAAAAATGGTAAATGTTATGTTCAAAGAAAATTAAAAGATGGTAATTGTAATGGATGTTGTAGAAAGTGTTTGTATCAAACAAATAAAGGTTGTTCAAGTAAAAATCTTTCATGTAAATTATATAATTGCTCTGAAGTGAAGAAGAGATATAAAGTAATAGAATTTGAAGATTTAAAAATATTGCGATTATTAAGTTTAAAAAATCAATTTTTAATTAAATCTGATTATTTTATAAAGAGAGAAGATTTTTTAAAAGATTTATATACTTTTACATTAACTTATGCAGCTATAAGAATGTTTTTTCGTTTAATAAGAAATTCTATTTTATTTAACTTAAAAAGTAGAAAGTAATTTAATGAAATATTATTTTTTAAAATGTGAAATTAATTATAAAATAAGTGGTATTTATTAAAATAGTTATGTTATAATTAGAATAGTTAAATATAATATGGAGGTTTGTTATGAAAAAATGGTTGAATGAGGAGCATGTTGTTAAAAGAAAAAATTGGACTCTTATTTTTGAAAGTGTATTAGAATCATTTTTCTTTGTTGGATTTATATATTTTTGTTGTACTGATTTTAATGATATGATTTGTGAAGCTTTGAAGTCATTTAAGACTGTTGGCGTATCATTTGGTTTTTTTGTATTTTTATTTTTAATACTTTCTATGTTACTTTCGTATACTAAAGTTGAATCTCAGATAATCAATAGTTCAGAAAAAGTTAAAAAAACAAAAAGTAAAAAGAAATAATATAGGAGGAAATAATGTCTAAAAAGAAAACTAGTAATAAAAAAAATAAAATAGATACTTGGTTGCCAATATGTGCTATGGGTGGTACACTTTTAGGTTCAGTAGTATCAGTTTTTCAAGAAAACGTTATATATTTAGCACTTGGTTCTTGTATGGGACTTATGTTAGGTGTAATAATTTGTGCTGAAGATATTAAATTTGAAAGTAGTGAAAAGAAAGGTACTAAGAGTACTAAAAAAACAAAAACTAAAAAGAAATAGTTAATTGACACTTTATGTTAAGTGTCTTTGTTTTTTATTAGGAAATATATTATAATCAAATTATGGAAAAAGATGATTTTATAAAACTATCATATGTGAATGATTTTTATGAATATTTATTAACTAAAAATTATTCAGAAAATACAATATTATCTTATATTAATGATTTATATTATTTTTATTTATTTGTTAAAAAAGATTTAGATTTAGTTAAAGAAGAAGATATAAGAGATTATTTAGAATATTTGAATTTAAAGAAAGATAAATCTACTTCTGTTAGTAGAAAAATAAGTACTTTTAAATCTTTTTATAAATTTTTATATTTGAATGAATATATTGATAAAAAAGAATATCCTTTAAGTAAAATATCTTATCCTAAAACTGAAAAAAAATTACCGAAATTTATTTATTATAATGATTTACTTGAAATGATTAATGAATCATCAAAAGGAAAAGAAGGTTTAAGGGATAGATTGATTATTGAGATGTTATATGCGACAGGGGTTCGTGTTAGTGAACTTGTTAATATTAAGATTAATGATATAGATTTTAATAATAGAAGAATTATAGTTTGTGGTAAAGGTAATAAAGAAAGAATTGTGTATTATGGTGAATATGCAATGAAAGTTTTAAATGATTATTTAAGAGATCGAGAAAATATAAATAATCAGTACTTATTTTTAAATAATAGAGGAGAGAAATTAACTGATAGAGGAGTTAGATATATTATTGATAATATAATGAAAAATCTTTCTGTTAAAACACATGTTACACCACATGTTTTAAGACATACTTTTGCTACTGATATGCTTAATAATGGTTGTGATATAAAGGTTGTGCAAGAATTACTTGGACATTCCAGTTTAAAAACAACTGAGGTTTATACGCATGTTACTAATGATAGATTAAAAGAAGTATATTATAGATGTTTTCCAAGGAGGGATAAAGATGAGTAAATTATATTTTAGATATGGTGCTATGAATTCTGGAAAGACAACACTTTTATTACAAGTTGCTCATAATTATGAAGAAAGAGGAATGAATGTTGTTATTTTAAAACCTGGAATTGATACAAAGGGTGATGATAAAATTGTTACAAGAATTGGTTTAAAAAGACAAGTTGATCATTTAATTGATAAAGATGAAAAGTTAAGTGATTATTTAAATACTTTAACAAGTGATATAGTTTGTATTTTAGTAGATGAATCTCAATTTTTAAGTAGAGATCAAGTTGATGAATTATTTATGTATGCTAAATTAAAGAATAAACCTGTAATATGTTATGGACTTAGAAGTGATTTTAAATCAATGGCATTTCCTGGTAGTCAAAGATTATTTGAAGTAGCAGATGTTATGGAAGAATTAATTACAATTTGTAGATGTGGTAAGAGAGCAAAATTCAATGGAAGAATTGTTAATGGTGAATTTACATCTAGTGGTGAGCAAGTTGCTATAGATGGTGAAAATGAAGTGGAATACGAATCTTTATGTGGAAGATGTTATTTACAAAAGGTTCTTGGAATTACACTTGAAACATCTGATTTTAAAGAGTAGAAATGCTCTTTTTTATTCGATATAATTTATTATTATAGAAGGTGTTTATATGAATAATAATAATAATATTGAGAACAATGATGTTAATCAATCTGTTCAAGCAAGTAATCAATCTAGTGAAGTAAGTAATTCAACTGTTGGAGTTGATAATCATGTAGTCGGTAATTCTACAGTTGAAGTGAATAGAGATAATTTAAATACTTCAAAGTCTAATAGTAAAACTTTGTTATTTATTATAATAGGTGTTGTATTAATAGCAGTTGTTTTTGTTGCATTTAAACCACTAGATAAATTAGGGATTGGTTTAGACAGTGATAAGACAGATAATAATGATAGTAAAGAAAATGTTTTAAATCCGATTATTAATTCTCCTGAATCTAGGACATTTGTAACCATGGTTCACAAATATATTGATATGGCGTATACTTACTTTATGATGGATGCATTTTCAAACGAGCCTGAAGCTGTGGCATATACTAATATAGAAAATCCAGATATTAGATTACCTCAATATACAATGCAAACCGATGAAACAAGTTATAATTATTATATTGAGTTAGATGAAGATAGAAATTGTAAAAGAGTATTAATGTATGATTCTAATTTTTGTTATGATAGTGGTTCTGTTTCTTCTTTAGAAAAAACTGATGTTAATATAGAAACTATTGTTCTTGCTAATGAAAATGATTCTTATAATGGATGTGTTATCAAGAGGTAATTAAGTTAAATTTTAAAAAAATTTAACTTTTTTTATTATAAGAATAAATCTTGTGTTATAATATTTGAGTAAGTTATTTAAAGAAGGAGGAAATGAACATATGAAGTATGTTTACATGTTTAGTGAAGGAAACAAAGACATGAGAAATCTTCTTGGTGGAAAAGGTGCCAATTTAGCTGAAATGACTCATATTGGACTTCCAGTTCCTAGAGGATTTACTGTTACTACTGAAGCTTGTACTGCATATTATGATGCTGGTAAAGTTATTAGTGATGACATTATTAATGAAATCTATTCTAAATTAGAAGAATTAGAGACATTAACTGGTAAAAAAATGGGAGATCCTAAAAATCCATTATTAGTTTCAGTTAGAAGTGGAGCTAGAGCTAGTATGCCTGGTATGATGGATACTGTATTAAATTTAGGTCTTACTGATGAAGTTTGTGTTTCTTTTGCTGAAGAAACAAATAACAAGAGATTCGTTTATGACTCTTATCGTAGATTTATCATGATGTTTGCTGACGTTGTTAAAGGATATTCTAAAAATTCTTTTGAGAGAATTTTCGATAAAATTAAAGAAGAAAAAAATGTACAATACGACACAGAATTATCAGCAGATGATATGTATGAAGTTGCTATGAAATTTAAGGAAGTTTACAAAGAACAAGCTGGTGTAGATTTCCCACAAGATCCAAAAGAACAATTAATAGAAGCTGTTACAGCTGTATTTAGAAGTTGGAATAATGAAAGAGCTATCTATTATAGAAGAATGAATGATATTCCTAGTTCTTGGGGAACTGCTGTAAACGTTCAAGAAATGGTTTATGGTAATAAAGGTGATGACTGTGGAACTGGTGTTGCATTTACTAGAAACCCAGCTACAGGAGAAAAACATCTTTATGGTGAATATTTAATGAATGCACAAGGAGAAGATGTTGTTGCTGGTGTTAGAACTCCACAAAGCATTGACACATTAAAAGAAGTTATGCCTGAAGCATATGCTGAATTTGTTAAGACTTGTGAAATTTTAGAAAATCATTACAAAGATATGCAAGATATGGAATTTACAATTGAAAATGGTAAATTATTCATGTTACAAACTCGTAATGGTAAGAGAACTGGTGCTGCTGCACTTAAAATTGCTGTTGATTTAGTTAACGAGGGTATGATTACTAAAGAAGAAGCTTTATTAAAAGTTGAACCAAAAGCTTTAGATCAATTATTACACCCAAATTTTGATGATGTAGCTCTTAAAGCTGCAACACCAATTGCAACAGGACTTGCTGCTTCTCCAGGAGCTGGTTGTGGAAAAATTTATTTCACTGCTGAAGAAGTTACTGAAGCTGCTGGTAGAGGAGAAGAAACTATTCTTGTAAGACTTGAAACTTCTCCAGAAGATATCGAAGGTATGAACCTTGCTAAAGGTATTTTAACTATTCGTGGTGGTATGACATCACATGCTGCAGTTGTTGCTCGTGGTATGGGTAGATGTTGTGTTTCTGGATGTGGTGAATTAGTAATCAATGAAGAAGCAAAAACATTAACTACTAAAGACGGAAAAGTATTCCATGAAGGTGATTATATTTCAATTGATGGATCAACTGGTAAAGTATATGGAGAAAAAATTGCTACAGAAGAACCAAGTATTAGTGGTGACTTTGAAACATTTATGGGATGGGCTGATGAAGTTCGTACATTAGGTGTTAGAGCAAATGCTGATACTCCTAGAGATGCAAGACAAGCTATGAGCTTTGGTGCAGAAGGAATTGGTCTTTGTAGAACAGAACATATGTTCTTTGAAGAAGCAAGAATTTTTGCAATTCGTCAAATGATTGTTTCAGATACAGTTGAACAAAGAGAAAAAGCATTAGAAAAATTACTTCCAATGCAAAGAGGTGATTTCGAAGAATTATATAAAGAAATGAAAGGTTACCCAGTAACAATAAGATTCTTAGACCCACCTTTACATGAATTCGTTCCACATACAGATGAAGAAATTAAACCTTTAGCTGAAGAACTTGGAATGACATTTGAAGCATTAAAAGATAAGATTGCATCATTACATGAATTCAACCCAATGATGGGACACAGAGGATGTAGACTTGCTGTTACTTATCCAGAAATTGCTAAAATGCAAACAAGAGCAGTTATTGAAGCTGCAATTAATGTTCATAAAGAAGGACTTAAAGTTGTTCCTGAAATTATGATTCCATTAACTTGTGAATTAAAAGAATTTAAATTTGTTAAGGAAATTGTTGTAGAAACAATTAATAAAGTATTTGAAGAACAAAATTATACATTAGAGTATAAAATTGGTACTATGATTGAAATCCCAAGAGCTGCTATTACAGCTGATAAGATTGCTGAAGAAGCTGAATTCTTCTCATTTGGTACTAACGATTTAACTCAAATGACTTATGGATTCTCAAGAGATGATGCTGGTAAATTCTTAAATGATTACTATACTAAACAAATTTTTGAAAGTGATCCATTTGCAAGAGTTGATCAAGAAGGTGTAGGTGCACTTGTTCAAATGGCTACTGAAAAAGGTAAGAGTGTAAGACCAGATATCAAACTTGGTATTTGTGGTGAGCATGGTGGAGATCCATCATCTGTAGAATTCTGTCATAAGACAGGACTTACATATGTATCTTGTAGTCCATTTAGAGTACCTATTGCAAGATTAGCTGCTGCACAAGCTGCAATCAACAATAAGTAATAAATCAAAAGACTAGAGAAATCTAGTCTTTTTTTTGTTATAATAAAAAACAAATAGATAAATAGTAATTTGTTTAACTCCACACTTTGTTTGGTTACTTTTTATAAGAAACTTGATATGATTATTTATGAAAAGAGGGATAATTATGAATCAAGAACAAATAGGAAAATTTATTGCTGAATTAAGAAAAGAAAAAAATATGACACAGAAAGAGTTAGCTGATAAAATAGGTGTAACTGATAGAGCAATTTCAAATTGGGAAAATGGTAGAAGGTTACCAGATTTAAGTTTAATAAAAGTAGTAGCAAGCGAATTAGATATTAGTGTTGCCGAATTATTAAATGGTAGAAAACTTAATAAAGAAGAATTAGAAGAATTAAAAATTACTATAGATAATTTGTTAGAATATAATAATATTGAAGAAATAAAGAGAATCAAAAAAAGTAATTCAGCTTTTACTGTATCATTTGTGTTTATTGTTTTAGCAATAATTGGTAATGAACTAAATTTTACTTCGGATATATTTAATCTAGAAGTTGCATCTTCTTATTTACTAGGTTCTGGTGTTGGAATTGGTTTAATCGCCTTACTTAATAATTATTTGGATCTTTGCAAGCAAAAAAATAATTTAAATAAATCAAATAACAACTTAGTTTTAAGATTAAAAAAAAGAGCAAATTCAAATAATAATAAAAGTAGATAAATTAAAATTTAACGAGCAGTTCTGTAAAAAGATTTGCTTTTTTCATGTTATAATATAACTGAAAGACAAATAGTAATTTGACGTTCAATTTATACTCTACCAATGGTTGATTTCTAATCATTCAACCATTAAGTCGTTTTATTTTCCTCAAAAGGTAATACAATAAAAGAAAAGGAGAGATAATATGGATCAAATTAAAATAGGAAAATTTATTGCTGAGTGTAGAAAAAAGAAAAATCTTACACAAGCACAGTTGGCAGAAAAATTAAATGTAAGCGATAGGGCAATATCAAAATGGGAAACCGGTAGAGCAATGCCAGATTCTAATATTATGCTTAAACTTTGTTATATTCTTGGAATAAATGCAAATGAATTATTATGTGGTGAGGCGATTGATTTTGAGAAAAAGGAAGAACAATTAAATGAATTGATTTATCAGATGGCAACAAATGAGGAAAGATATCATAAACGATTATTGTATTCTGCTTATATGATTGTTGCAATTAGCCTGATAGCGCTTATTTGTTTAATTACTTTAATATCATTACTTATTCCTGAATGCGCATTTCAAAATTTTTTGATAATAATGTCTGTTATATTATTTATAATTCCTTGTATTATTGCGCTTAAGTTTAAGATAGAAACAGGATTTTATGAGTGTAAGAATTGTCAACATATGTTTGTTCCTAACTATAAAGGGATTGCTTTGTTGATGCAAACATCATCTAGAAAATTGTTGAAGTGTACTAAATGTGGAAAATGGAATTGGTGCAAAAAAATATCCAAAAGATAAATTACAATTTATCGAAATGTTAAAAATATTTGCGAAACTTCAAAAGAAATTTAGTAGATTAAAAGAGTAATAAAAAGTAAAATGATTTGTGAAAGGAATGATTATATGAATATTGGTCAAAATATTTTAAATTTACGAAAAGGTGCAAATCTTTCACAAGAACAACTTGCAGAAATAATTGGTGTTACAAGACAAACAATAAGTAATTGGGAATTAGAGGAATCAAGCCCTGATTTAAAACAAGCAAAAGAACTATCTAGATTCTTTAATATTAGTTTAGATGATTTAACGGGAGATTCAACATTTGAATATTTAGGTGGAAATAATAGAGAAAACGAAATTACTATAATTTCATCAGTAGAAAATGTTATAGTAACTTGTAATAAAATTCAAGCTTCTCAAGAATATAAAGGTGGTAAAAATTCTCCAAAATTTGCATTATTTGGTTATGAAAACGGAAATAATTCTATCTTTGGTGGTAATAATACATTTTTGGGTTGGTATGAAAATGGTGAAGAACTAAAAAAAGAAATTGTAGCAATAAAAGAAGCAATGAGTTTAAAAGAAAAATCATATGAATTAAAGTATAATGTTGAAGTTGAAAAGAAATTTATGGGTTTAAAATTAAAAATGAAAAAGTAATACAAATTACAATTTATGCATAATGTAGTACAAATTTAACAAAATAATAATTAAAAAAAACATATAAGTAAAACAATTTTTTAATAGTTTATTATTGACCCTTAAAACAGTGTGTGGTACAAGCTGCAAGCAATAATAAGTAATAAATAAAATCAAGACTAGAGAAATCTAGTCTTTTAATATATCAATTTATGTGTATAGTTTTTATAAATATGAATATAATTGATTAAAAGAATGTATTTTATGTTATACTTAGATTATGATAAAGAGTAGAGTTAATTATAATAAAAAAATAAATTTGGTACTTATATTTTTTATAATGTCTTTAATAGGATGGATTTTTGAAATGGTCTATCATTATATAAGATATTTTAATATAACGGATAGAGGTTTTTTGTTTAGTCCAATAATTCCTATTTATGGGTTTGGTTGTATATTAATTTTATTAACATTGAATAAGTATAAGAAAAAACCATTAAAACATTTTTTTATGATTATGTTAGTTTGTGGAATTTTAGAATATTTAACTTCATATTTTTTAGAATTAATCTTTAATAAAAGATGGTGGAATTATTTTAAATATCCATTTAATATAAATGGTAGAATTTGTCTTTACGGATTATTACTTTTTGGAATAGTAGGACATATTTTAGTTTATTATTTCGTACCATTTATAAATAAAAAATTAAATAAAATAAATATAAATAATAGAAAAATTGTATCACTTGTGTTAATTATTGTTATTTCAATTGATTTTACATTGTCAGTTATAAATCATTTAGGTAAAGTTTAATAGTTGTTTAAACCAGAAGTTTCTGGTTTTTTTATGTTATAATAATTTTAGGTGATAGTATGAAAATAATAGAGTACGAAGAGAAATATTTGAATGATGTTAAGGATTTGCTTGTAGAATTAGAAGAATATATTTTAACTATTGATAAAGACAATTTAGATCAATTACATCCAGAGTATCGTGATAAAATGGCAATACTAGATTTGGATGAGATAAACGAAAATAATGGTAAATGTTATTTAGCTATTGAAAATGATAAAGCAGTAGGCTTGATTATGGGAATAGTTCCACCATATGAAGAATATGATTATTTAGATTATAAATGTCCTAAGCAAGGAGAAATTACTGAACTTATAATATCTAAAAAAGTTAGAAGTAATGGTATAGGTCAACAATTAATGAAAAAAATGGAAGATTATTTTAGAAGTATTAATTGTGAATATGTTTTAATAGATGTCTTTGCTTATAATGAAACTGCTATTAATTTTTATAGAAAACAAGGATATCATACTAGAATGTTAGTTGATATAAAAAAATTGTGATTAGTTTTTAAAAATAGAAAAGATTTTTTAAATTTTATGATATATTAATGTAGTAATATATATAACTATGATATACTTGTTATAGTAGGTGAATAGTATGAAAAAATTCCTAAAAAATATTTTATTAATTTTTGTTATTATATGTGCTTTGATGTTTAAAAAAGATATTTTATCATTTAGTTTTGATATGATAAGTCAAAGTGTTTTTAATTATATGTTTAATAAAAGTAAATCAGATCAATATAATGGATTGGATATTACTCTTACTACGTTGAAAATAGGTGAATCTTTTGCAGAATATAATACGAAAGAACTTCAATCTGCTATAAATACGGTTAGTGAATCAGGCGGTGGAACAGTATATTTACCTAGTGGTACATATTATTTTGGACCTGGTGGTCATAATTTAGCTGATAATGAAGATTTTGCTATAAAATGTAGAAATAATGTTCATTTAAAAGGAAAAGGAACTGATGAAAATAGTTCGGATTATACAGTATTAAAACCTTATTATAACAATCCTTCTGGTAATGGTAGTATGGATATGTTTTATTTTAATAATTATAAAGATAGTGGTTTTAATAGTGTTAATTATGATATTTCTTCACTTGTAAATGTTTCTTATGTTAATTCCAGTGGTCAAATAGTTAATTGGGAAAATCAAACAGTATATTTAATAAATGCTGATTTTTCAGATTTTGTTATTGATGGTGATTCTGTAAGAGGTGGTATAGCTACTGCTGGTGGTCAATATTTAACAGATGGTAAGGGTTTTATGATTAATTTATTTAGCAATTGTGATTGGAATAATGTTGTTGTTAAAAATACTGATGCTACAGGATTTGGTGTTGATTGTCCGATTAATTCTACGATAAGAAATTGTAAAGCAATAAATTGCGGTAAGGCTGCAACTACAAGTGACAATGGTGCAAGTGGTTTTGGAATAGGTATAGGTTATTCAGAAAAAGAAAGTTTAGTAATTGAGGATTCTGTTGCTATAAATAATAAGAAATTTGGTTTTTTCTTTGAGCATCAAGCAAAATTTAGCGATAAACCTAAGTATATGGCGACAACATCAAATGGTTATGTAGTATCTAATAGTATAGCCGGTGGAAATATGTATGACTTTGGTGGTTTAAAATCTTTTGATGTGACTTATCAAAACAATAGAAGTATTTCTAATTTAGATAGTTATAAAGTTGATGGGTTAAATCCTAATAATACTGAAGAAGGTATTTATAAATATACTACTTTATCATTTAGTGATGATAAAGTTAATTTAAATGATGTTGTTCAGCCTATTTATTTTTCTCAATATTCTAGTAATTCATTTTCGATAAATACAAATATATATGATATGTTAACCGATGTTGATATTTATCATGATGCTGTTAAGTGGGGAGTAAATAGTGGAGTTTTTTCTGTTAAAAGTGCTACTGAATTTGGTTCTTATGATCTTGTTAATAGAATGGAAGTAATTAAAACTTTATATAGATTTACTGGAAGAGAAATTCCAATTTCTAATACTGGAACTATAAATGAGCGACAACAATATAAAAATGCTATTAGAAATATTGGTTATACTGATTTAGAAGATGAAAAATATATTGATGAACTTGATAGTGTTTTATGGGCTTTTAATAACAAAATGATATCTCAAAGTGAAACATTCAATCCTGAAGATTTATGTAATAGAGCATCGCTTGTAGCTATGTTATATAGATGGGAAGGAAATCCTGAAGTTACTGGAGAGCACCCTTTTGTTGATGTTCCTGCTGGAACATGGTATTCCGACCCTGTTTTATGGGCATATCAAAATGGAATTATAACTGGAGTAGAAAATGATACTTTTTCCCCTACTGGTAGTGTTAACAAGTTACAGTTAGTTCTTATTTTATATAGGTATAATGAAATATATTCTAAAGATTTTAAATTAAATATTAATCTTATTGGTGGTAGTGCTGATAATGTTTCTAGTTATAATCGAGATAGTAGTTTTACTTTAACAAATCCTGTAAAAAGCGGTTACACTTTTATTGGGTGGACTGGAAGTAATGGTGATATTCCAAGTAAGAATGTTGTTATAGAAAAAGGAACAGTGGGTAATTTATCTTATACTGCAAATTGGGAGCCAAATTTAGTGGATCTGTTTATTAAAGAAAAAGCTAAAATTATTGAATATAATTTAGGTGACAAATTAAATACTGATGGATTAATAGTTTCTGCTAAATATGCTGATGATAATATTAAAGACATTGAAAATTATAGTATTAGTCCACTTGTTTTAAATGAACTTGGTGATCAAGTTATTACTATTAGTTATGATAATTTTGAAACAAGTTATAATGTTATTGTTAAAGAAAAGCAAATAACTGAAATTAGTATTTATAAAAAACCCTCAAAATTGAATTATTATATTGGTGAAAAATTGAATACCGAAGGATTAGAATTAAAAGTTTCTTATGATGATGGAAGTAGTAGTATTATAAAAAGTGGGTTTACTACAAGTTTAGTTGATTTAACAAAAGAAGGTGTAAATAAAATAATTGTTAAATTTAATGAAAAAAGTGTAAGCTATGATGTTAATGTTAAAAAAGTAAATGTTACAGGTATTGATATTTATCAATTGCCTAAAAAGACTAATTATCATGTTGGAGAAAAATTTAATAGTGATGGTTTAAAAATTTTTCTAATTAAGGATAATGGTAGTAAAGAAATTATTAGTACTGGATTTAAGTTATCTATTGATAAGGATTATATTTTTAATGATAAAGGTTCATTTACTATAAAAGTAAACTATGATGAATTTAATACTTCATTTGAAGTTAATGTACAAGAGATTGTGAAAAACACGTTGACTCTAGTGAAATTGCCAGATAAAACTAATTATTTAGTCGGTGAGAAATTTAGTACTGAGGGTATTTTGTTAGAATTAATTTCTTCAATTGGAGAGCGTATTAGTGTATATGAATATGAAAGTTCTATTGATAATGAATCTATTTTAAATGAACAAGGAACAAAAAATATAATTATAACGTTTAATGATTATAGTACTAATTTTGAAATTAATGTTAGAAAGTTAATTTCTTTAGATGTAATTAATAATTCAAGTAAAACTGAATACAATATTGGTGATACGTTTGATTTTAATAATATTGAGGTAACCGCAAAATATGAAGATGGTTTTATAGAAAAATTATATGATCAATATAAAATTGATGTTGAAGGTGGTAATAAATTTTCTACACTAGGTGAGAAGAATGTTACTGTAAGTTATGGAGAAATTAGTACAACATTTATAGTTAATGTTGTTGATGATGTAGTGGAAAATGAGGAATCGAATATAAAAATATATATTATTATATCTTTCTTAATTTTACTTTTTATTATTTTATTAATTTATTTATTTCTTAAAAATAAGAAAAAAATTGATATTCAAGTTTCGTAAAAAGATTAGATTTTTCTAATCTTTTTTTGATAATACTTGGTTTATTTTTGTTTAAGATTAATAATATGTTTAACAAAAATTAAGGTGTTAGTGGTAAATTTTACGTAATAATGTGAGAGTATTATTAAAATAATTTGTTTTGTGGTATAATATATGAAATTCAGGGGTGGAGTATGGAACAATATCTTAATATAATAGATAAGTTTGTTAATGAAATGGAATATGATAAAAATTCTCATTTTTTAGGTATTTATTTTTATGGTAGTTCGTTAACTGGTTTTAGTAATGATAAGTCTGATATTGATTTACATGTTATTTTTGATGATAGTGATATTACGCATATTTATAGGGGTATTCATTTTATTGATGGAAAAAAGATAGAATATTTTGAAAAATGTATTAGTGATTTATATTTATCTGTTCAAAATGATATAAAGGATAGGAATATTGCATGGCATTCAATACTTGCTAGATCTTTAATATTATATGATAAAACAGGTAAATTATCTGAATTACAAAAATATACTTTAGATATGTATAAAGATGGACTTCCTAAAATGGATATGGATGACATTATCGAGCTTATTGCGATTATAAATAATAGAATGGAAAAATTAAAAAGTGCTTGTGATGATAATGATGGTAATTTTTACAATTTGTATCATTTAACTATAGAAAAAATTAGAAGATTACATCATTGTATTAATGGTTTTCCTCTGATAAATACAAGTAAGGTATATAAAGTTTATAAAAATGATGAATATAGAAAGACATATTATTCTGGAGAATTTGTAAGTGAAGAATTTAAAAATATGTATTTTAAATTAATTGAAGATAGAAATGATAATAAAGAAGAATTGTTTAATAATATTAATGGGTTTTATAAATATGTTATAAAGAGTATTAAGTTTCCTAAAGGTAACTATAAAATTAAGATAAAAAGTAGAAATAAAAAGTAGACTAGATTAAACTAGTCTTTTTTTATGATATAATTTATTAACTCTCAGGTTCTGTCCTGGTAATTTTAATGTGTTAGTTTTAAAATTATATTAGAAAGAGGGATGAATATGAATCAAGAAAAGATAGGAAAGTTTATTGTAAAGTGTCGAAAAGAAAAAAAGATGACTCAAGAAGAATTAGCTTGCAAACTTGGTGTTACTGATAAATCAATAAGTAGATGGGAAAATGGTAAAACAATGCCAGATATATCTTTAATGAAATTGTTATGTAGAGAACTTGAAATATCTGTAAACGATTTAATTAATGGGGAAAAAATTGATAAGGATGAATATTCTTTTAAGGTAGAAGAGAATATATTAAATACGATTGATTATTCTGATAAAAAAATTAAAAATAATAATAGAAAGTTTAAAATATTTTTAACTTTTATTTGTTTATTTTGGTTAGTTTTTGTTACTTTGTTTATAATTGATGTTAGAAGAATGAATCAAAATAAACCAGTGTTTTTTAGTACTTGGGGTTATGATTATACTCCAGCCATTAAAATTAATGAATCTGACATATATTTAGCAATAAATAATTATCTTGTTAAAATGGGAGATGGTGAAGAAAAACATCATGCTGGTGAAAAAACTTTTGTTAGTATGAGAGTGTATTTGCTGGAAGAAAAAGAAAGAGATTTATTATATTATGTTTCATCTTGGGTATTGGGTGGAAAATATTATTTAGAAAATGATATGTTAAAAAAAGATAGTGGTTATTCTATGCCTTATAAATTTAAAGTTGAGAAAGTAAATGGTGAATTTATTGTTACAGATTCTAGATATCCTAGAGACGGTAATTATTATGTGGAAGACATGAAAAATATGTTTAGTAAATATGTTAGAAATGATATGGAAGAAATTTATATAGATGGAACTATAGATATGTTAGAAATGGAAGTTAGTGAAAAAGCTAAATTGTATTTTCATAAATAGGGAATAGAATATTCTATTCTTTTTTTATGTAAAAATGTTTGTGTTTAATTGAATATTTAATCTCTTTATTATAATATTATATATAATGACGTTATATAGGTGAAGATATGAATGCAGAAATATTAAGAGGATACACAGAAGCAATAATTTTAAATATATTAAATAAGAGGGATTCTTATGGATATTTTATTACTAAAACTATAATGGAAAAGGTTGATAATAAGATTGATATTAAGAATGCTACAATTTATTTGGCTTTTAAGAGGATGGAAAAAGAATCTTTAATTTTATCTTATTGGGTTGATGGTGAACATGGTGTTAGGAGAAAACAGTATTCTATTACTGATAAGGGTAGAGAGTATTTGATGCTTAAAAAAAATGAATGGAAAAATAATAAAGAAATACTAGATAAATTATTAGGTGATAAATAAATGAAAGAAAGATTTGAAAAATACATTAATAAAAAATTTAAGGGTGTTAGGGAAACAAAAGAAGTTAAAGAAATAAAAGAAGAATTGGTTAGTGATTTACTTGAAAAAAGTAAAGAAGTTAAAAAGAAAATAAAAGATGAAGATAAAAATTATGAATATTGTATTGAAAGTTTAGGAGATTTATTTGATTTAGTTAAAGAGTATAAGAGGGAAACAAATAGACTTGAAAAGAAAATAGAACTTCCTAAATATAAATTGAGTGAAGAGTTAATTAATTCAATTTCTCATGGTATAGGTGCTGCTTTATCTGTTGTAGCTTTTATTTTGGGACTTATTAAAGCAGATAGTGGGCTTGCTATTTTTTCAGTGTTTTTTTATTGTATTTCTTCATTTTTGTTATATTTAATGTCATGCTTATATCATGCTTTAAAGCGTAATAATGCTAAGAGAGTATTTAGAATAATTGATCATTGTTCAATTTATTTATTGATAGCTGGTACTTATACTCCTGTTGTGCTTTTGGCTTTACCGCTTGGACTCGGTTGGACAATGTTTGGTATTGTATGGGCGATGGCTATATTTGGAATTGTGTTAAATGCAATTGATTTGAAAAAATTTAAAAATTTATCTATGATACTTTATTTAGTTATGGGATGGTGCATTATTTTTAGTTTTAAAACTTTATGGAATTCTATGAATCATACAGGTATTTATTTATTGTTATTAGGTGGAATAACATATACACTTGGAGCTATAATTTATGGGCTTGGTAAAAAGAAAAAATATATGCATTCAATTTTTCATTTGTTTTGTTTAGTTGCAAGTGTATGTTTCTTTTTGTCTATATATATTTATTTGTTATAAATGTATATTTTTTTTAAATCAAGTTTATCTTGATTTTTATTTTTTATTAAAAAAGTGATTAATAAATGATAAAATATATATTAGGAGTGAGTAAAATGAAATTAAGAGAATTAAAATGTAAAAATTGTGGAGCTGTTATTAATGTAGAAGAAAATGCATCAAAAGTAGAGTGTGAATATTGTCATACATCGTTTGCTGTTGATGATGCTTATAGTGATGGTTATAAATTTGAAAAAGGTAGAATTAAAGCACAAAGTGAGCATTTAGAAAAAAATATGGAAAATGTTAAGACTGCTTTTAAACCTATAGATAAAATATTCGCTGTTCAATATGTAATATGTTTTATAATTTTTATAGTTATTATTGGTGTTATTATTTTTAGTGTTATTAAACAGGGTAGTTCTGTTAGTGATTTTGATTTAAATAGATTTAATAGTATTTATGAAATGTATAGTGGTAGTGAATTTGGAATGGGTGTTAAAAGTATAATTGATGAAGCTAGTACTAATAATAAAAAAGATAAAGAGCATCAAATTACTATAAAATATGGTGATATAAATACAAAAGAACCTGAAAAAATGAAAGAAATAAAAAAAGAAATTTTTGATATGAAAAATTATGAAGTTTCATTAGAATATGATGATGATGGATTTGTTTATATGATAACTATAGAGGATTTTGAATAATAAGAGGTAATATATGAAATTAGTAATTAAAAGTTTAAAAAAGAGTTTTGAAAAAAAAGAAGTATTAAAAGATATCAATTTTGAATTTAAAAAAGGGAAAATATATGGTTTGCTTGGTAGAAATGGTGCAGGTAAAACAACTTTATTTAATTGTTTAAATGAGGATCTTGAAATTGATGGCGGAGAATTTTATATTGATGAAGATGGAAAGAAAAATATAGAGGCTGAAGATATTGGTTATGTGTTATCAATTCCTAATGTACCTGAATTTTTAACTGCTAGAGAGTTTTTAAAATTTTTTCTTGAAATCAATCAGCATAGAATTAAAGATTTGAAGAGTGTTGATGATTATTTTGATTTTGTAAAAATAGATGTTGAAGATAGAGATAGACTTTTAAAAGATTATTCTCATGGTATGAAAAATAAAATGCAAATGCTTGTGAATATTATATCAAATCCTAAAATTCTATTACTTGATGAACCATTAACTTCATTTGACGTAGTGGTTGCAGAAGAAATGAAAGAAATGTTAAAAAGTATTAAGAAAGATCACATTTTAATATTTTCAACTCATATTATGGAGTTAGCACTTGATTTATGTGATGAGATTGTAATATTAAACAAAGGTGTTTTAGAAACTGTGGATAAGAATGATTTAGATAATAAGAATTTTAAAAATAAGATTATAGAAGCTTTAAAGGAGGAATAAAATGTTTGGTGCTTTTAAAACGTCCTTTAAATTAAAGAATGCTTATAGAGTAAATACTATTATATATTCTATAAAACAATTTCCTGGTCTTAACAAAATAGTTTCAAGTAGTTTATATAAAAATGATGCTCTTAAAATACTTGCTAATATGTTGAGTGTATTATATGAAATTTTTACTACTTTTTTTGGAAAAATAGTTTATTTATTAATTGTTCTTTTTGGAATGTCTGCATTATATCAGACGAATATTGGTAACAATTTTTTACATATATTTGTTTGTTTAACTTTAGTAGGTGGTCTTTTTAATAATTATATGTTTGAGCCTACAAAAGATAAATATTATGCTATGATTCTTATGAATATGGATGCTAGGAAATATACTTTATCAAATTATATATATTCTATGATAAGAGTGTTCGTTGGATTCCTTCCATTTACTTTGTTATTTGGTTTATTGTGTAAACTTCCATTATGGGTATCATTTTTATTACCGGTATATGTTGTTATGATTAAATTAATAACTGTTGTATTTGAAATAAGAAAGTTCGAGAAACAGAAAAAAGTAAAAAATAAATTTTCAATATTATCATTTGTTTTTTCTCTTATATTTATTCTTATGGCATATGTTTTACCAATTTTTGAGATTGTAGTTACTCCTATGATATTTGGTATTATATTTTTAATTTGTGTACCTTTAGCAATTTTATCTATAATTAAACTTTGTAAATTTAATAGATATAAAAAGATGTATAAAAAATTATTAGTTCCTGAAAATGTATATGTTGAAGATACAGTAAATAGTACAAAAGCAATAAAAGAAACAGTATCTAATCATATTGAACTTGATACTAGTCTTACTAGTAATAAAAAA
>JAZUBJ010000144.1:0-6620 GCA_045638445.1 Bacilli bacterium
ATTTATTCAAAAACACTAAGTGGAAACAATATATATACAAATGAAATATTAATACCAGGAAATAAATTAGATATAGATAAAATCAATTCAACATATTATGTAAAAATAAATGAAGAAGGAATGGTAAAAAGAGTTGTATATATAGACGGATTATTTTGCTACGATAGTTCAAAATTAACTAATACAACAAATATTAGTAAAAATGACATAAGTGTAAAACACTTCATGATGAGAACCAAAAAAGATTCTTATGAAGGATGTTTATCAAATTATAGTCCATTCAATTAATTGTAATACAAAAACAAAAATGATATAATTTTATAGAATGAGGTGTTATATGAACGAATCAGATATATTAAAAGAGATTAAGAAAAACATATATAATAAAACAATGGAAAACTATAACATATATGTATTAAATAAAACTCAAACAAATAAAGAAATATATGAAAGAATACTAAAAATAAATAAAACTGTTAATGGTTTTAAAACACTTCAAGAAGTAAGTGAATATTTAACAGAAATACAAAAAAATTTAAAAGAATTAAAAGTAATATTTGATGCAAAAGTAGAAGAATATAATAAAGATAAGAAAAATGAACAAGTTAAAAACGAAGTAAAAAACATAATGAATGTTGCTCAAGTTTTAACTGATATATATAGTGATATAAAAAGTAAAATAGCAAAATACAAGAAAACTCAAAAATCAAATATTTCAGCAAAATTCAAAGAGAAAAAACAAGAAGAAAGACAACCAGAAAAAACATCTCAAGAACAATCAAAAGTACAAAAATATGTAGATGGCGTAGATTTTAATAATGAAACAGTAAAAGAAATTGAAAATATAAATAAAGAAATTCTTTCACTAAGAGAAAAATTAGTAACATTGGATGTTTACAGTAGAGAAGCTCTTAACATAAGAAAAAGAATAAATGAATTATGTGAAATAAGAGAACATATAGCATATGAAGTTAATGGATACGATGGAATTAAATTTGTGAAAAATATTGAAAGTTTAGAGATTCAATATGCAAACACACCAAAAGGTGAAACAAAACAAGAAAAAGAATATGATGAAGTAAGTTTTAATAAAGAACTTATGGAAAAATTAATGATTATTGCGGATTTAAAATTCTTTGGAATAGAATCAAAATATATAAACGTTAGTCCTGAAGCTTCAAATAAAGAAAAATTTGAAGAATATAAAAAAGTATATTCTAAATATATGAAAGAATATATGTGCTTAATAAAATCACTATATGCAAATAATCCAATAATTTATAAAAATGCAGATTATGTAATGCATGAAAGCGATTTAAGAAACCTATTAGAAATATATAATCTAAGAGGAAATTATCATGACTTTAAACGTAAACATAAATCAGGAAAAATTGGAAATGAAGCAATTAGTAAAGAACTATATAGTGAAGGATTAGATAGAATAGAAGGATTAATAAATTCATTTAAAGTTTTATCAAGCGAAGTCATAAGACAAAAAGGTGGAAAAGTTAAAGTATCTTACGATATTGAAACAAAAGAAACATTAAAAGCAGAAATAGATAAAAATATGGCACAATTTTATAAACAAATATGCAACAAAAATAACCATATTTCTATGTAAAAAGAGTTTAAAAAACTCTTTTTTTATGCTATAATCTAACTCATGGAAAGAGATAAGATAAAAAATTTTTGTATAATAGCACATATTGATCATGGTAAAAGTACATTAGCTGATAGAATATTAGATGTTTGTGGAGCAGTAACCGAAAGAGAAAAGAAAGCTCAAATACTAGATTCAATGGATTTAGAAAGAGAAAGAGGAATAACAATTAAATTAAATGCAGTTGAATTAGATTATAAAGGATATAAACTACATTTAATAGATACACCAGGACATGTAGATTTTAGTTATGAAGTAAGTAGAAGTTTAGCAGCATGCGAAGGTGCGATACTAGTTGTAGATGCGACACAAGGAATTGAAGCACAAACATTAGCAAATTTATATTTAGCTCTAGATGCAAATTTAAAACTAATACCAGTAATTAATAAAATAGATTTACCAAATGCAAATCCAGAAAAAGTAAAACAAGAATTAGTTGATACTATCGGATTTGATATGAATGAAATAATATGTTGTTCTGGAAAAACAGGAGAAGGTGTAGAAGAATTACTAGACGCAGTAATTGAAAGAGTACCATCTCCAAAAAGTGAATCAAATAAATTAAGAGCGTTGATATTTGATAGCTACTTCGATCCATACAAGGGTGTTATTATTTTAGTTAGAATTGTTGATGGGAAAATTAAAGTAGGAGATAAAATAAAATTAATAAACTCAAATGCAACATATGAAGTACTAGAATTAGGTAAACATACACCAAAAGAAAAGAAAACAAATATGTTAAGCAGTGGAGAAGTAGGTTTCTTAAGTGCATCAATAAAAAGTATAACTGAAGTAGAAGTAGGAGATACAATTTGTCTTGAAAATGATGAAGTAGAAGCATTACCAGGATATAAACCAATGAAACCAATGGTATTTTCTGGAATATACCCAGTTGATAGCTCGAAATATAATCAATTAAAAGAAGCACTTTTAAAATTAAAATTAAGTGATGCATCACTTATATTTGAACCAGAAACATCAATAGCATTAGGTTTTGGATTTAGATGTGGTTTCTTAGGACTTTTACATATGGAAATAATCCAAGAAAGAATTGAAAGAGAATTTAATATAGATATTATTGCAACATCACCAAGTGTTATTTATGAAGTTGTTTTAAGTGATGGAACAAGTGTTGAAATAGATAGCCCATCAAAAATGCCTGAACAAACAAAAGTATCTAAAGTACTAGAACCATATGTTTTAACTAATATATATGTTCCAAGTGAGTATGTTGGACCAATAATGGAATTATGCCAAGACAAAAGAGGTATTTATAAAACATTAAGTTACATTGATTCAACAAGAGTAAATGTTACTTATGAAATACCATTAAGTGAAATTGTTTATGATTTTTTTGATAAATTAAAAAGTTATACAAAAGGGTATGCATCATTTGATTACGAATTTATAGGAAACAAAGAAAGTAAATTAGTTAAAATGGATATACTATTAAACGGAGAAATAGTTGATGCACTAAGTGTAATAGTTCATAAAGATTTTGCATACAAAAGAGGAAGTGTAGTTTGTAAAAACTTAAAGAAAATAATACCAAGACAAATGTTTCAAGTACCAATTCAAGCCGCTATAGGTTCAAAAATTATAGCACGTGAAGATATATCAGCAATGAAGAAAAATGTACTTGCAAAATGTTATGGTGGAGACGTATCACGTAAAAGAAAATTATTAGAAAAACAAAAAGAAGGTAAGAAGAGAATGAAACAAGTAGGTAGTGTATCAATACCACAAGAAGCATTTCTTACAATACTTAGTACAGATCAAATGGAATAATTATTTAAAGAAAGTAAGAGAATCATTGTATTCAAGATTACTTTCTTTTTTTACGGATTCAATATTTTTAGGATTATCTTTTTTAGAAAAAATTGGTTTTATTTCTTTATAAACTGGAATTGTTTTTTTTAAAACATTTAAAACACTAGATGTACTTTTAGCAATAGAAGAAATATTAGAAATATTAAAGTATTTCATAAAATCACCTATAATAATATATGTTAAAATTAAAAAAATGTATTTAAATTTATAAATATTATGGTATAATGTTTTATATAGGATAGAAGAGTTTTTGTTTGAAAACAAAATGTGAAGGGTGATAAAATGAAAGATTTTTTTGGAAGTATAGGAGCAGGTTTAAAAGCAATATTTGTAGATGGTACAAAAGGCGTTGTTAAAGGTGCAAAAAAAGGTGCCGAAGTAACAAGAGAAATCATGGAAGATAAGCCAACAAATCCAAATGTTATAACTCCACAAAAGAAAGGTTTCATTGGAGAAACTAGAGATAAAATTCAAAAGTGGAATGATAGTAGACCAGCAGTACAAAAGAAAAAACAAGAAGAAGAAGCAAAATTAGTTCCCCTTGTTTTAGATCCAGAAAAAGATGCTGTTAAATTTCCAAACAAACAAATTTGGAACTACGTATGTAGAAATGAAAGTGGAGTAGTCGAAAGAGGACAATTTGCTGCGTTTTCTAAGTTAGATGTTTACTCATATTTAACAGATGAAAAGAAAATAGTTTATTCTATCGAAACAGACAAAATGACAAATTTTGTTCACGGAAATTCTGGAACATTCCAAACAAAAATCAAAACAAAAGAACTTGTATTCTGGTTAGCGCAATTATCTACTTATATTAAAGCAGGTATTCCATTAACTGACGCAGTAAAAGTTCTTACAAAACAAACTAAAAATAAAAATTATAGTAAAATATATGAATGCGTTGTATACGAGTTAACAATGGGACAACCATTCTCAGAAGCATTACAAAGACAAGGAACTGCATTTCCTGCGCTTTTGATTAACATGATAAAATCTGCTGAAATGACAGGTAGTATTGAAGAAACATTAGATGAAATGAGTTCATATTATCAAGAAATGGAAGATATTAAAAAGGCAGTTGTAAGCGCAATGACATATCCAAGTTTTGTATTAATATTCGCTGGTGGTATTACAATATTTATGCTTGTATTTATCGTTCCAAAATTCGTAAGCGTTTATGACTCAATGGGTAGTGATATACCTGCGATAACACAATTTACACTTTCGTTATCAGCATTCTTACAAAATAATTACTTAATATTAATATTAGCATTTGTTGGTATAATTATATTATTTGTAACACTTTACAAAAAAGTAAAAGCATTTAAGAAATTTGTACAAAATTTATTAATGAAATTACCAGTAATAGGAAGATTATTAATCTCAAAAGAAATGAGTATGTTTGCTAGAACATTTGCATCACTTCAAAAAAACAATGTATTACTAACAGATAGTATTGATATTCTTGCAAAGATTACAAGTAATGAAATTTATAAAGAATTAGAATTACGTACAATAGACAACTTAATTAAAGGTAACAAAATGAGTGAAACATTTAAAGATCACTGGGCAATACCAGATGTAGCATACTTTATGATTGTTACAGGAGAGTCAACAGGTGAACTTGCAGAAATGTTAGAAAAAGTTGCTGAATTCTATGCAAAAGAAGAAAAATCTTTAGTTGGAATGTTAAAAACATTCATTGAACCAGTTATGATCATGTCATTAGCTGTAGTAGTAGGATTTATCTTAATCTCAGTATTAATTCCAATGTTTGGTATTTATGGAGCTGTTGCATAAAAATAGGGGGAGATTATTATGGAATTTATAATAGGCTTATGGATAACATGTATCGGTGCAATCCTAGGAAGTTTCCTAGGATGCATGGGATATAGAATTCCTAATAAAATAAAAACTACTTACCCAAGTAGTTTTTGCTCTTCATGCAAGAAATCATTAAAATGGTATATGAATATTCCAATTATCTCATATATATTTTTAAGAGGAAAATGTGCATATTGTAAAAAGAAAATAGGAATAATATATTTTTTATGTGAAGTCTTAGGAGCTGGATTATTTTTAGGAAGTTATTTGTTATTTGGATTCACTGAAAAGTTTTTCTTGCTAATAATACTTACATGTGCACTAATAGTAACAATTGTAAGTGATTTCTTATATTACTATATATCAGATAGAGTACTTGTAATGAGTTACTTATCTATAATAGTTGTATATCTAGCATTTAGAAGTTATGATGAGTTAATTAGTTATATTGTAGCATCAGTAGTTATATTTTTGGTGATGATGGGAATAAAATTTATAGGAAATCAATTATTTAAAAAAGAGTCACTTGGTGATGGAGATATAAAACTAATGGCTGTATTAGGTTTATCACTTGGATTACTTAACAGTTTTGTTTCATTATTTGTATCATCATGTATAGCTCTAATTTATTCATTAATAATATTATCTAGAAATAAAGAAGGAATTATTCCATTTGGACCATTTCTAATTATGGGTTCAATGATTGTGATTTCATTATCAAATTATATAGAACCATTTCTAATAAAATTTTTATCATTATAAGAGACAAAAGTCTCTTTTTTTGTATAGAAAAATATGATAATATAGTATAGTAGGTGATGATATGAAAAGTCAAAAAGGATTTACATTAGTGGAAATAATTGCAACAATTGCAATACTTTCAATTATAGTTTTAATTTCTGCACCTAGTGTAATCAAGAGTTTTAATAAAAGTAGAATTCAAGCAATGGCAATACAAGAAAATAAACTTATTGAAACAGGTGAAGTATTCCTTGATGATTTTTGTAGAGATGCTTTTGATGATTCATACAAAGAACAATGTGAAGTATATTATCAAGAACTTGTGTTATCTAATGAAGACAAAGAAAATAATAAAGATATACTAAATAAAAATAAAATATACAAATATATTTGTGTAGATGACATGAAAGAATTAAACTATTACACTGAAGATTTAAAATTTTCAGGAACACCATGTCAAGGTGTTGTTGTTTATGAAATAGATTATTATACAAATAGACAAACAGATGCTTATTCATATGTTAAGTGTGAAGAAGCGTATAGGACACAAGATAGAAATGTAAAA
>JAZUBJ010000145.1:0-6229 GCA_045638445.1 Bacilli bacterium
TCCATTATCTTGTGAAACTCTTATAGAATTACTCTCTTTTTTATTTCTTTCTTTATAATTATAACTATAAGTCTTATAATTTTTTGAAACTAAATATACATTTACTTCATCACTCTCTAAAAAGTCATCTGTTAAAATAATTCTATTAATATAAGTTTCAACATTTCCATTATATTTTTTAGCGTTTTTAAATTCATTACCTAAACTTAATGTTAATACTTCTTCATTCTCTATATCTAAATTTGATATTCTCTTATAATCTTGTACTTCATAATTATCAGTTATATCTTTATATAAAGAAGATATTTTATAAGTTCTATATATTAAATCAGGTGAAGTTGCTCTAAAAATAATATTATCATTTTTATCAATTTCTTCAATAACACCATTTAAATATTTCTCATCATTTATTGTAATATTATTAACGTTTTTATAAGCTTCTTGAGAAATAGACCATCCATAAGTAATTAATTTATTACCATCATCTAAAATATCAAAATAACCAGCAACTTTACTAAACTCTTTTTTATTAGATGAATATTCCCAAACAGATTCAATTGTTTTATTACTATAATCTATTTTATATAAATTAACACTAGTATAATTATTAATAAAATCCTTTAACCTTATACTTTTATTAAACATATCATAATCGTTATTATGAACACCAAGTAACCCGTCTTCAGTAATAAATGCACTATGTTGACCAGCAGTATATCTTGTATTACCCATAGGGTTTAAAAAATAATTTTTAAATGCATCAGAATATATTTTTTTATCACCAAATATCCATTTTATCTCATAATTTTCCATATTTATCATCATTATAGAATTAAGACCCCTAACAGATATTAAAAGTTCTTTAGAATCTTTAAAATATTGAGCAGAATTAATTACAATATCATAATTAGTACCTAATTTTTTTGTCCATTCAGAATCAATTTTATATAAAATATCATATAAATCAAAACTTTCTATAATCTTTCCAGTATTTAAATCCATCGTATAAACAACAGATTCTAAAAAATCAGATTTATCTTCAGCACCTAATACTAACATTTTACTTTCACTCAAAGGTATAAGTTCATGATGATAACCAAAGTCAGAAACATATTGATTATATATTTTGCCTAAATAATCCATTTCAATAAAACTAGAATAATTAATCTTAACTCCATTTGTACCTTGATACGGATCACTTATATAAAAATGACCATTAGATAAATATTCAATATCACCAGCATAATCTCCGACTATATACCAAACAAGTTTACCACTACTATCATATATCGCATTACTTTCAAAATTAGGAGAAACAAAATATAAACCATCTTCATTTAAAGTTTTCTCCACATTAATTCTATTACCATCAAACTCTTCTGTAACAACAGAATAATTAACAGATTTATCACCTAATGTTAATTTAATAATATTATTATAATTATCATATAAACCATAAATAGGAATAACATGACTTTTCGTTTTTTCTGTCTTAGTCACATCTTTACCATTTATATTTACACCAATACTAACCTCATCATCTGTATTAAAAATAATCAAAGCAGTAAGCGGACAAAGTTCATATGGATTAACTATAACTTTTGCTTTTTCAAATGTATAATCACCTTTTATGTACTCTTTTATTTTTTTATCCATTTGAGTTTGTTTTTCAATTATCTCACCATATGCATAAATAATATCTTTTTCTTTAGTAAATTTATTTCCATAACTAACAAAACAAATTATTATAAAAAATACTATAAATATTAAAACATAAATTCCTTTTTTCATAATATCCCACCTTAAATACATTTTTATTATATCAGTATAAATATTAAAAAAACAATAAAAAGCAATATATACCATATTGCTTCTTAATATTTATATACCCTATAAACAGATGATTCAACATCAGGATATTCAAATGTAAAATAAACTTCATTTGTCTCTAAATTTATTTCTTGAAAACCCTTTTTTCCCTTATTAATACTTCTACCATAATCCACCACGTATATATTATTAGTCATATCACTTGGCCAAACACTACCAAGCTGATAAGAAAGACAATCTAAATTATAATTTTTAATGTTCTCAACTTTCATATTTTCCTGATCTAAATTAAATACAACAACAGAACTTTTTCCATCATCAAGATAAACAAGATCAGATTTAATACTTTTATTATTATTACTAAAAACCATATATGTATCATCTTTTCTAACTATTGAATGTTGTCTATAAAATATATGTGTATTAAAATCATTATTTTTATTTCCACCTAATCTCCAAATAATATCTCCAGTATTAATGTCTAATTTAACAATCTCATTTGAATGCCTAAAACTTAATAATAAATTATTATCACTATCTAATTCAAACGAATTAAAGTGATGTTGAACTCTACTAATTATTTTCTCTCCATCTCTACTAATATCATCAAAATCACTAATTGGAAACTCATGCTCCCAAAGTACTTTATCATCACTAATTTTAGTAATCACTTCAATTTCTTCATCATTAATTATATTAACTAAATAAGTATTTAAATCTAATAACAAATAATCATGTGGATCTATAAAACCATCGTTTTTGAATTTCTTTATTAAATTATACTCTTCATCCAATATACATAAATTATCTTTACCATCTTCATCTTCATCAAGATAACTATAATATATTTTATTATCTATAATCTCCTTCTTAAATAGATATGAATTATATCCACCTTCTCTATAAAAAATAATATTTCCTTCATTATTCATTTTTACTAAGAAAACTCCACTACCAAAATTACTCTTCCCATAACTAGCAGCATAAGTAGTAAAATAAAAATCCCCATTCGTTGTTGATTCACCAATAGTATTAAACACAGGCATAGACTCAGGTAAAGTATTAATAATATATTTTTTATATTTACTTTCACCCTTATATTTTATTTCTAATTCTATTTTATTTTTATTATTTATTTCAACAATACCAAGGTTCTTCTTTTTATTAACTTTTTCACCATTAACTTTTATATTTGAAAAATAGTTGTCTTTCTCAATTACAATATCAAATTCAGAATTAAGAGTAATCAAATTTACTACAGAATCTGTTTTACCATTAACAAATGTATACTCCTCATTTGCAATAATTAACTTAACATCATTTGGAATAAACGTATAAGTAATAAAAAAAGAAACAATAATTAGTAATACTACAATAACTATAATAAACTTGTGTTTTTTTAGAAATCTTTTTTTCATACATTTACCTCATACCATTATATTTATTATATACTTAGTTTATTTTAAAGAACAAGTTTAAATATAAAAATGATATAACTTTATTTATTCACAGGTGCTGATAAAGTTGCTTCATCTATTTTATCTGAAGAAGCACATATTGGTTTTTCTGGACCAGAAGCAACCATATATGTATATAACAATAGTAATCAAAAACTTATTTCTTTTGCATCCCTAACAAAAAAGGATGGACAATTCATAGTCGGAGATTGCAAACTAAAAGACACTTTTACATTAAACGATTTAAAAAATAAAACAATATTAGCAGGAAGAAGTGGCGGAATGCCTTTAATGATGTTTGAATATGCATTAAAAAATAATAACATAAATAAAAGTGATTTAGTAATAGATACAAGTGTAGAATTTGCAAATTTAACAAGTGCTTTTATTTCAAAACAAGGAGACTTTGTAAACTTATTTGAACCAAATGCCACGTCATTAGAAAATCAAAATATCGGATGTGTTTTATCATCACTTGGTAACCTAACTGGAAATGTCCCATACACAACCTTCTATGCAAAAGAAGAATATATAAAAAACAATAAAGATATAATTAAAAAATTTAATAAAGCGTTAAATAAAGGAATAAAATTCACAAAAGAAAATAATTCATATGATATAGCTCAAATCATTCAAAAGCAATTTCCTGATACAAATATAACTGATTTAGAAAATATAATAGAAAGATATAAACAAATCGATGCATGGTACGATAACACCAAATTAAATATAAATGATTATGATAAACTTCAAGAAATAATGATGTATGGTAACAGTATAAACAAAAAAATAGATTCATCGTTACTAATAACAAATGAATTCAACTAAACTATTACAAGTTAATAACTTGTCAAAAACATTTTACACAAAAAAAGATGAACTTAAAGTAATAGATAATATCTCTTTTGATGTATTTGAAAAAGACATTGTTGCTCTAATCGGACCATCAGGATGTGGAAAAAGTTCAATATTAAATATAATATCAAACCTAGATAAACACTATAAAGGAACAATATCTAAAAAAGAAAATATTAAAATTGCATATATGTTTCAAGAAGACACTTTATTTGATTGGTTAACTATTTATGAAAATGCAGTTTTTAACCTTAAATTAACAAAAAATCTAACAAAAGAAAATATAGAATATGTTAACAACTTGTTAAGAAAATATAAACTTTACGAATTTAAAGATAACTATCCAAATACCCTATCTGGCGGAATGAAACAAAGACTATCTCTTATTAGAACACTTTCATTAAAACCAAATATATTACTTTTAGATGAACCTTTTTGTGCACTTGATTACCAAACTAAATTAAAAATTATAACAGATGTTTACAATATCATTAAAGAAGAAAAAATAACTGCAATTATCGTTACTCATGATATAGAAGAAGCAATATCACTTTGTAATAAAATAATTGTATTAACAAACAGACCAACCAAAATTAAACATACCCACATAATAAAAATAAATGAAAATCCATTAGCAATAAGAAATACAAAAGAATTTTCATATTATCATAATTTAATATGGGAGGAAATAGAAAAAAATGTCTAAAGAACATTTAATATATTTAAAAAACATAAAAAGAAAAAAACAAATTATTTTTTTGTCACAAATACTATTATTAATAACGTTCATACTCACATGGGAATTATTAGCAAAAAACAATATTATCAATTCATTTATAACAAGTAGTCCATCTAATATAATTAAAACAATAATTGAATTATATAACCAAAATAATTTATTTATTCATATAATAACAACAATTAATGAAGTTTTACTTTCTTTCCTTATAACATCTACTCTATCTCTTATAATTGCTATAGTTTTATATTCAAATGAAACAATAGAAAAAATAATAGACCCTTATATAACAATCTTAAACTCATTACCTAAAGTAGCTCTTGGTCCATTAATCATAATATATTTAGGGGCAAACACAAAAAGCATAATAACTATGTCTATTTTAATATCAATAATACTATCAACGCAAAACATATTAAATGGATTTAAAAATACTAATAAAAATAAAATTAAATTATTAAAAACATTAAATGCATCAAAAAAAGATATAATAACGAAACTTGTAATACCATCAAATAAACAAACTATAATAAATTCATTAAAAATAAATATTTCAATGTGTTTAATTGGAACTATTCAAGGTGAATTTCTTACATCTAAATCAGGAATTGGATATCTTATAATGTATGGAACACAAGTATTCAACTTAAATCTTGTCATGACAGGAATAATACTATTAACAATAATTTCATATATTATGTATCTTATTATAAACAAATTAAAATAAGAATGAGAAAAATCTCATTTTTATTATACTAACAAATATTTTATTATGTTATACTAAAAATAAGGTGAAGAAAATGAATAAAAATAATAACAAAAAATTATATTTAATAATAGGAATAATAATAATTCTTTTTTCAATAGTAGCAATTATTATAATCAACTCTATTGAATCAAAAGATGAAAAAATTGAACCATACACAATGACATATCATATAAATGCAATACCAGGTTCAAAAAAAGAAATAAAAGTATTCGAAAATAAAATTGAAGTATCAACAACACAATACTGTAGCTCACCTGATTGTAAACCAGAAACCACAACTGAAACATTAAATTATTCAAAAAATAATATTAAAAAATTTAATGAATTTGTAAAAAAGAATTTTAAAGATGAAAAAATTGATGTAAGTGAAAGTGACTTAACAACATATCAAAATGAAGTTATGCAAGGATTATTACTTAGTGAAAAATTATTTGAATTAAATATCGAAGAATATAAATATAAAATAGAATACTATAAAAATAACCATTCTTCTTATACCATATATTATAAAAATGATTACAGCATATTAGTAAAAAAATCATCAATTAATGAAGATTATGATATAACTAATATTGAAAC
>JAZUBJ010000146.1:0-21348 GCA_045638445.1 Bacilli bacterium
TTCTTTATTCATATATGCAACAGTAAGCACGTCTTTGCTTTCAGCATCAACAACTACTGCAGGAATAAGTCCTTTATCATCAAACTTAAGTTCTTTATTAGTAATACTCTTATATAAATTTTTTAAATCCGTTAAATTAACAAAATATCCATTAGAATCTATAGGATATAAAGCATTCTTCTTACAATATATTTTTACATCTTCTGGAAGAACATTTATAAATTCAAGTTTCTTCATCATTTCACTCATAATAGCACTCTCACTCTTAGAACAAACTGAATCACAATTATACCCTTTTTCATTTAAAACATTTTGATAATAATAACAATTCATATTAGGATTATCAACATATCTATTACTAGCTAAATATGAACTTTTATTCATATTATATTCACCCATATAAATACTGTCAATCCCATCATCATTCATAAGACTATATGACATCATATTAGAATAAATCAAATCATCTGTTCCAATAGAATCTAAACTATCAAAATTATAATTTAAAAGTCCATATATCGGAGACTTACTACTAACACCCTCTACTTTATAAGTTTCATTTAAATATTTAAGTATATCTTCTTTTAAACCATTCTTTTCTTCACGACCTAACTTAGTTATAAAAAAAACAAGTAAAACCCCAACACATATAAATACAAAAATAAGCACTATACTAATAATTTTTTTACTATTGTCTTTATTCATTATTTTCCTCACTTATATTTCTCTCTATTTCAAGTAATCTATTATATTTACAAACTCTCTCTCCACGACAAACAGACCCAGCTTTTATAAACGGAATATTTAATGCAACAGCAGCATCTACTATAAAAGTATCCATAGTCTCACCACTTCTATGAGACATAATACACGTATAATTATTCTTTTTTGCAAGAACAACAGTTTCAAGTGTTTCTAAAAATGTCCCAACTTGATTAGGTTTAATCAAAATAGAATTACATAATTTTTTATCAATTCCCATTTGTAACTCTTTTTTATTTGTTACAAATAAATCATCTCCTACAATATTAAGCCCTTTAGAAAATTCACTTGTCATTAATTCAAAACCTAAAATATCATTTTCAGCAAAAGGATCTTCTATTGATATAATAGGATAATTTTGAAGAAGTTTTTTATAATATTCAAGTAATTCTTCTCTTTTTAAAAATCTTTCCTCTATTTTATATGTTTCTTTATTTTCATTATAAAAAGTACTAGCAGCAACATCTAACGCCAAAAACACATCTTTTCCAGGAGTATACCCAGCAAGTTCAATTGATTTATTAATATAATTTAAAGCAGTTTCATTACTACCAAAAGATGGAGCATACCCACCTTCATCACCAACACAAGTACTCATTCCTTCTTTTTCTAGTAAGTTGCCAAGTTCATGAAAAACTTCACTAGCACACCTTAAAGATTCACTAAATGTATCTTTCTTAGGAACAATCATAAATTCTTGAATATCTAAATTATTTTTTGCATGAGCACCACCATTAATAATATTAAACATAACCTTAGGTATTTTCTTTTCTCTTGGATTTAAATAATCATATATTTCTTTTCCAGATTCATGACTAGCTGCTTTTAAACAAGCAATACTAACTCCTAAAATTGAATTTGCTCCAAGATTACCCTTATTATCAGTACCATCAAGTTCTATTAATTTACTATCTATTTCTTTTTGATGTGAAACCTCAAGTCCAATAATTTCATTTGAAATAACTTCATTAACATTATTAATTGCCTTTAAAACACCCTTCCCAAAATATCTCTCATCATTATCTCTAAGTTCAAGAGCTTCCTTTTTTCCAGTACTACTACCAGAAGGTACAGAGGCAACACCTATAAAACCCTTCTCAGTTCTAACTTCAACTTCAATAGTTGGACAACCCCTACTATCCAATATTTCCCTAGCTTTAACACTTGTGATTTTACTCATAAAATGTCCTCCAATTATTTCTACAATCATTATACTATTTTTTATTTAATTATGCTATAATATTGTTGATAAAAAGGAGGAATCAAAATGATTGTAAAAGAAATAGATGAAATCACATTTGATGAATTTGCAAAAAATCATATTCTTAAAAATTTCTATCAAACAAAAGAATACGGAAGACTAATGAAACATAGTGATTTTTCTGTTATATATATAGGTGGATATCAAGGAGATGTATTAGTAGCAGGAAGCTTAATTCTTCACAAAACAATAGGTCCAAATATGAAATACGGATATGCACCAAGAGGATTCCTAGTTGATTATTACAACCAAGAATTACTTGATAGTTTTACAAAAAAGGTAAAAGACTTTTTCTTTAAAAAAGGTTTTGCATTTATAAAAATTAATCCAGAAATAACATATGCAACACTAGATTTTGATAACAAAAGTAAAACAATTAACACAAAAAACAAAGAACTAATTGCTCACATGAAAATGACTGGTTATGATAAATTAAAAGATAACTTATATTTTGAATCATTACTACCAAAATATACACCAGTTATCCACCTACCTTCATATGATACAAGAGTATTAGAACCAGCATTCCTAGAAAACATGAGAGCTCTTGAATCAAGTGGAATAAGATTAATAAATGGAAATATAAATGATATAGAACTTTTCTATAACTTCATAGATGAAAAAGAGACAAAAACATTAACATATTACAAATTCTTTTATGAAAAATTTAAAGAAAGTGACATGGTAGACCTACTACTTTGTGAAGTAGATTACACAACATATGTTAAATATTTACAAAAAGAACATGTAAACGAAGAAGATAGAAATCAATATATAAACAATTTATTTAATGAAAATCCAAACAATGAAGATCTTTATAATCAAAAAATAAAATCAGATCAAACATTAAATAAAATATCTTTTGCCCTATCTTTCGCAAACGAAAGAATGGACGATAATGCAATAAAAGAAATTATCGGAGCAGCATTTGTAATTAAAAATCAAGGAAGAATTACAATAATAACAACTGGTCACAATAAAAACTTTACTCATATTGATACTAAATCATTTATGTATTTCAAAATAATAGAAGAATATAAAAATGCAGGTTATAATTATGTGGACTTTAACGGAATAACAGCAGACTTCACTGATAACAATCCATACAAAGAATTAAATAATTTTAAACTAAAATTTAAACCAAATGTATTTGAATATGTTGGAGAACTAGACCTAGTAGTAAACAAACCATTCCATCAAATACTATGGTCAACAAACCAATTACAAAAAGAATTCTATAGACCAGCAGTAAAAAAATAAGATTTCAAATTGAAATCTTTTTTTATTTTATAATTTATAATTCCATCGTATTTCTTTTATTCATAATATTAAATAAACCAATTATTGAAATAAATAATATTCCAGACAAAACACCTAAATATGTACCACTACCAGTCTTAGGATTTTCAATTATAACTTTTTCTTTAAATAAAACATCAATTGTAACATCATCATTTAATTTAAAAGAATAATTTACTGCATCCATTTTAAAAATCTCTAATTCTTTACCAGTACTATCTTTTACAATTATTTTATTAATTTCATATCCATCGTTTGGTTTAATACTTATTTTTCCAAAGTCACCATCTACCACTGCCTCTATTGATCCATTATCATTATCTACAATATTCATATCATATCTATATGAATATTTTAAAGTGAAAATATCATAATTGCCATTATTTTCATAATTACCAATATTTTTAGATGATGAAGTTAAAAAAGCAAAAAACTCATCATCAATAAATAACATCCTAAAAAAATAATCAAAACTACTTCCACCAAAAATTCTCTGATATATTTTATTACCACTTTTATCATACTTAACAATTAACGCATCATCTGAATCATCAACAGGTGAAAATCCTAAATCAGAAGATGAACTTCTACCTAATAAATAAAAGTTATTTTTTTTATCAGAAACTACATTAAAAATATAATCTTCTTTATTTCCAGAATAATTTTTTTTCCATAATTCTTTTCCGTCATAATCATACTTTATTATACCAACATCAGTAGTAGAATTAAAATTTGAAAATTCTTCTATTTCACTAGAATAATTAAATACAAATACAAATCCATCATCAAATCCTTCTATATTAGCACCCATTTCATTACTTGTACCACCAAAACCTTTTTGCCAAACTATGTTTCCATCTTTATCATATTTTACTACCATAACGTCATATCCACCTTTATAAGTGAAATTTTCAATATCATTAGAATAAGTTTGACCAGATAAAACAATACTTCCATCACTAGAAACTACAACATCACTAAATAAGTCAGCATTATTACCACCCCAATTTTTTTGCCATAATACATTTCCATCTTTATCAAATTTCACAATAAAAGCATCAGCTTTTCCTTTGTTTTGTAATCCTTCTAAATCAGTCGAATTAGACTCGCCTACAGCAATAAAACTACCATCATCTAACAAAGTTAAATAATTAAATTTATCATCTTTATTTCCACCCCATGTTTTTTTAAATAATAAATTACCATCTTTATCATACTTATAAATAACACCATCAAATCCATTAGTTATTTCAAAATCCTCTAAATCTTTTGAATTAGAGTATCCATACAAAATTATTTCACCACTTTTATTAAAATCACTATTAACTAAATAATCTGAACCAGTTCCTCCCCAAAGATTCTTAGATAAAATATTACCATTCTGATCAAATTTAATAATGGCAACATCTGCAACAATAATTGATGAACCATCATTTGTTTTTAATCCCTCTAATTCTTTAGAACCAGTCGTCAAAAACATAATATAATTATTTTCATTTGGTAAAAAAAGAACATCACCTAATAATTCTATAGATTCTCCACCTATATTATTTATAACTTTCTCTTCTAATTCCTTGCCACAAATACATAAACTAAATATAAAAAACATAGTAATAAATAAAAGTATCTTTTTCATATAATCACCTACTATAACAATTCTAGCATATAAGATTTTTTTTATCAAAAATAATAACAAAAAATTGATAAATATATAATTTAGCAATCAAAAAAGAGCAATTTAATAATTGCCCTTTTTATATTTAATCTTCTTCATAAATATTGTTCTTTTTAGCTTTTGAATAAGTATGAGCACCTAATGCTGCAGCACCAACAGCAGCACCAACTCCAAGACCTATACCAATTTTCTTAGTTAAATCAGAACTTTCATTTGAACTTGAAGAATTATCAGTATTATTATCATAAACATTATCAGGTGTTATATCTACAATCTCATCATCTGGAATCTCAACAACAGGTGGTATAGTTTCACCATTATCACCTTGTACATTAGATTCATTATCAACAACATCATTAACTAAATTATCTTCAACTTCTGGAATATTAACATCAACATCATCATTAGATGGATATGAAATGTTTGGTTTATTACTAACAGAGTTTCCACCTTCCGGCTTTCCAGTTACAGGTTTACTTCCAGTATCACCACTTTCTGGTTTTCCTGTCTCAGGTTTACTTCCAGTATCATCATTATCTGGTTTTCCTGTCTCAGGTTTACTTCCAGTATCACCATTATCTGGTTTTCCTGTCTCAGGTTTACTTCCAGTATCACCACTTTCTGGTTTTCCTGTCTCAGGTTTACTTCCAGTATCACCACTTTCTGGTTTTCCTGTTTCTGGTTTACTTCCTTCAGTACCACTCTCCGGTTTTCCAGTTTCAGGTTTACTTCCAAATTCATCTTCATTATCTAAATTTGGTTCTTCTTCAATATTCTCTTCTTCATAATCAGGATTATACATTGGATTATTTTCAGCTTTAACACCATTTAAATAATCATTATAAGTTCCATACATACTTTGAAGTTGTGAATTTTTATTAAATTCTTCCTCCGATACTTTACCAGCAGGGATTTCTCTTTCAATTTCAAATGGTTTAGTACCACTAGGAAGAGAACCTTTATAAGAGGTATTTTGAGGAGGTGTAAATGTAGATTCTTTACCCGCAACCACATCATTTACTTGAACTCCATACTTACTATATATTTCACTTAAAGCATCATTCATAATTTGTTCCGCTTGTGCAAGTATAACAGGTAAACCTTCTAACTTAGCGATTTCTTTTTCACACTCTTGAATTAGTTTTTTTGCAGCTTCAATAGTTGCTTTAGCTTGACTTCTAACAGCAGCAGAATACACATATTCAGTAGTAGTATATGTATGAACTTTTCCATTTGCATCCGTAGATGTATGTGTTACCTGTTTTGTAGCATTCATTATATTTTGCGCTGCTTCTATATCAGCTTTTAATTCTTCTATTTTTTGTTTTAATATTGGAAGTCTTGAATCATCAAGTTCCTCATATTCACCCATATAATCTTTAATTAGTTTTAATGCTTTTACAGTAGCTGTCTCCATAATATTACAAGCGTCAATTCTAACATCCATTAATTCTGAATAAGTACCAAGTTTAGATGCAACTGCATCCCAAGCACTTCCTTTTAATTCACCGTGACTAACTATATTTTGTATTAACGAATCTATACTATTTTTTGTATCCTTAGCATTTTCTCTTTCAGAGTTTAAATTCTCATACAAAGGACCAGTTAATGAGTTACCACTCAACATAGAATTAATATCACTTAAACATACTTTTCCACTATTCCCCTCAACATGAGAAGTTGGATTAAACATATAAGTTGAAAAGGTAATTGGAGAAAAAATATCAGTATTAATTAATTCTTGTACTTTTGTTTCATAAGGTGCAATATCAACATTACCACTTCCATCAGATAATCCTGATGCTTGACTTGATAAATATTGATCCATTTCATAATACGTTTGAGCAATACTTGCTATAACTTTTGTTTCCTTATTAATTGTTGAAACTAAATCAGATGATATTGAAAATAAAGACGAATGAGCATCAACAAGACCACTAGGAATTGTAGATGTAGAATTTAAACTAGGTTTTTTGGCAGACACGATTGCTTCATTCCCAGAGATACTACTTCTAATTTTATTAACACTATCAATAACTGTATACATATTACTAGATATACTACCATCAACAAAAGGATTAGTACCAGATGCTACAATTTCACTTAAACCTCCACCTGTTTGAAATGAAAAAGAATAATCAGGAACATATCCACCATTTCTGTTTATCTCATTAGCACAATCAATAATATAATTAGTCATTTTTTTAACATAGTCTCCAGGACATTCTTTTCCAGAACCAAAATCACTATGCCATGTTAATGTTCCATTAACACCATCATGATACAACTCTCCAAGTTCGTTTCTCTTTGCAATATCAGCAACTAATTTTATTGTTGAATCTAAAGCTTCATCAGTAAGAGGATATTTATAATACTCTCCATTAATTTCAACTTTACCATTTTTAAAATTATATTCCTTTCCATTAGTAGCAACTAAAGTACCAGAACCTGATGGTGCTCTAAGATTAGATATTTCAAGTGTAACAGAATTATTACTAAAATTTGTTGTATCTTTTCCATAAGGATTTTTTATTGAACCACCATTTATAGTTGCATTAGTTCCAGCAGAATATTGTTCATCAACTATTTGAATTATAGTACCATCTGATGCAATACCATAATTTGCAGCTGAATTTCCTTTTTTTGCCCAACCAATAAAATTATCTTTATTCCAATCTTGCGCAACTACATGTAAAGTTATATTAGTAATAACATTTTTATTATCCGGATTTTTTCCATATTCAAGTTCTCTAATTTGACCAATATTTGAAAAACAAGTTATATCAGCAAGAGGTGAATTTGAATATGCAGGTCTGCTATCTAAATCTCTATTCATATAATCTCCTTGTACTATCTTTATATAAATATTTTATCATGATAATTTATAATAACAAGCGTTATTCAGTATCTTATATCAAAAAAAAACTTAGATTACTCTAAGTTTAAACATATTTTTCTATATCTTTAGGAACTTTATCATTAATAATTGTATTTATAATTTTTTCTTCTTTTTCACGACTAACATCTTTTCCAGTAATATCAGAAAGTTCATGTATTATTTCTCTTAAAACATTCTCATCTTTATAATTACCATTTTGAAGTTTCCTAGCTAAACTAACAATTGTATCTCTATCAACTTTAGTCTTTTCTTCTATTCTTTTAAATAAATTATCATTCACATATATCACCTAAAATATAATATGTAATAAATAACAAAAAGTTATTAAAAATTAAACATTAACACTTCAGGCTTATAAATCATTAAAAGTCCAATAATCATCATTAAAAGGCCACCTATTAACGAAGAATATTTAGAATACTTATTTGATATTGCTTTTAATTCAAGTGTTTTCATTGATATAAAAAACACTAATAAATCATCTATCATAAAAAAGAAAACATATATAAGTGAATAAACTATTCTCATAGTACCACTTACTTCATTTAAAGATAATATTTGTGTAAATACCACAGGTAATCCAAGTGAACAAAATAATTCTATTATATTTACAGAACATGCAAGTAATATCATACCAAGTATCGCAAATACAAATGATTTTTCTTTTATTATATTTTTTATTGATGTAATAATTCTTTTACGATTTTCTTTATTTACAACAACACATCCATCTTTACCAATAGAATCTATAAACTTAACAATAGATATAGTACCAAGTATAACAGCACATACTGCTATACCAAGTCTTATAAATCCAACTTTATTTAAGAATACAGATAATTCAAGCCAAGACATTAAAAATACAAAATACATAAGTGCTGAAGAAATAATAAATACCAAACCTAAAATCCACTTTCTCTTTTTATTTTTAACATCAAGTAACATCGATATCAAAAATAATAAAATCCACATCGCACAAGGATTAAATCCATCAACAAGTCCTATAAGAATAGCACTCAAAAATAATGGACTTTTAGAAATTATATTTTTTAAATTAGATGAAACACCTATATCATCTATTGTCTCTTGATATATGATTTTTTCATCATACTCTTCAAAATCATCTTCAACTACGCCTAAATATATACCCACTTCATCTTTAAATCTTCTATTTTGATAATAATTAACGGTATTTCGAATTCTCTCATCAGTAACATTTTTAGAATACCCAGTTATTACATTATTACCAATAATCAAAAATGGAAGACCACTCTCATCAGTATCTAATATATCAATAATATCTCTTAATTTATTAGCATTATCCTTATTTTTATAAATTTCATATTCGTATAACTTTATATTATCTTTTCCATCTAAATATTCATCTAAATATTCATGCATCTCTTTACAATGAGGACAACTCTCACCATAAAATAAATACATATTAAGAACTTTACCATCTGCGAAAATATTTAAAATAAATGTGAAAAAGATAATTATTCCAAAAATAAACTTTTTCATTTAAACTCCCCTAATATTTTTTCAAACTCTAAAATATCATGTTCACCACATAATCTTGTTATCTCTTCATTTTTTTCATTATAAAAAATATAAACAGGTAAAACATTCCCTGCATTATATTTTTCTATATCATCAAAATCATAATCATATTCTTCATAATCAAAAGAATATTTTTCTTTTAATTTATTAAATACTTTATTCATAATAATACATGAAGGACAACCAAGAGAATTAATCTTAATTATTTTCATTTTTTATCCTTATATAATTTTCTTTTTGTAATATTGTAAGCAACTCTCATAGCTAGTTTTCTAGGAGAAAGTCTTGTTAAGAAAACTGTACACTTAGGAATAAATCCTGGAATAATTAATAATTTATTTTTCTTAAGTTTTTTTAATGCATAATCAGTTACAAAATCACTTGAATGTGGTTTAATAGCAAATCTTACATTAGCTCTACTAAAGAAACCAGTCTCAGCAGGTCCAGGACATAAAACGCTTACTTTTACATTTCCTTTATTACGTCTATTCTCTTCATATAAAGCCATAGTTAAATTTAAAACATAAGATTTTGATGCATAATATGTTTCCATTAAAGGACCAGGTTGAAATGCAGCAATAGATGCAACATTTAATATTTGACCACTGTCTCTCTCAACAAATTCTGTATAAAACAATTTAGTTAAAATATGTAGAGCAGTAATATTTAAATCAATCATATTTAATTCAATATCTAAATCAGTTTTATCAAATCTTCCACATTCTCCAAACCCAGCATTATTAATTAATAAATCAATTTGACCAGTATATTTTTTATGAAGTTTATAAGTATTTTTTAAATCACTTAAATCCATAACCTCATATTCATAATTTGTTTTAATTTTTTTTCCAAGCTCCTCAAGTTTGTCTTTACTTCTCGCAACAGCTACAATGTCATATCCCATCTTAGATAACTTAATTGCAAAATCCCATCCAAAACCATTTGAAGCTCCTGTTATTAACGCTTTCATATAATCACCAAGTTTATTGTATCACAAAAAAGTAATAATAGCATTCTTTTATAATCTTTTACCTCTATTTTTCATAGTAAGTTTCATTTCACTTGGCAAATTTGCATTAACATTTGTACTTAATGCCATAGAATCAGATAACTCAAGTAATGAATTTGTAACTCCTTCAATTCTATTTTGAGTTTGACCTCTTCCTTTCATATCTATAACATAATCAGATAAATCTTGTTTTTGAATAGCAAGAACACCAAGCATTAAATCAACAATAGCTTTCTCTTCTGGAATTCTAAGAGTATGTTCATAAGGTAAAATACTTTTCCATTTATTTGTAATATCATCTTTAAATCTATAACCACAATATTTATTTAACATAACAAATACATTATTATTAAATTTCTTATTTAATTCTCTCCAAGGATCATAAGGTGCTTCAATTGGTAATCCAATATCTTTTGCTTCATTAACTTTTACTTTATCATATGGCTTCTCATCAGCTACAAAGAACACAATAGGCTTAGCATCACTTTCAAACTCACAACAATTTAATAGATAATGTGCCATTAACTCATAAGATTCTCTTTCTTGGCCACCACCTCCACTTTCTAAAACTAATTTCTCCATCCATGAATCAATTTCAAGTCCCTTAGCAGGTGTTCCGATTTGAATAGGATAAGAGTCACATGAAGCATCTCCCACCGCACAAACACAAATATCAAAATCACTTAAATACCCTTTTTGTTCTATCTCACCATAAAACATTGGTAACTTATCATATACAAGTCTTGCAAAATTTATATTAGAACCTGTAACATCAAGTACAATAATTATTGGATTTTTACTACTTGATTTAATCTTCTTTCCATTAGGTTTAACACTATCATCCAAAGTATCACTAGATAACTTTGAAGCAGAATAACTACTTGACCCCCAATTTGAATAACTACTACTACTATAAACATCTCTATCATAACTATAACTTCCCATAAATAATACCTCCTATTTTAATTTTCTTTCTAATTTCTGAAATCTAGTTTTTCCATAAAGTTTATTTCTAAGTTCAATTAATTCATTCCATAACGCCCACGCATCATTTGAGTTTTTATCCAAAAGTTTACGTATAAAATTTCTCATTTCAATAGAAACTCTAAGAGGCATAGCATCTCTTATTATGTCACCTCCAATCAACTCAATCGCAACTTTTCCCACCGCATATATATCAACATTTGGAATAACCAAACTATCTTTACTAACATAACTAGGACTATATAAATCATTAACTATTTTATACTTACTCTCTTTTTTAGAAGCATCTGTAATACAAAATGAATAATCAGATATTTTAACATTATGATTATCAACATCAATAAACACGTTATCACTCTTAATATTTCCATGAACTAACTTATTACTATGAAGATAACCAATTAAAGAAAGCATCCTCTCAAGTATCCAAGCAATATGTTCTTCAGGAACATATACATATTCTTTTTTTATTTCTTCAACACTAAGTCCAAATTCGTCATCATAAATTAAAGCAACTCTTCCATTTATTTTCACTTTACCTAATACTTTTGGTAATCCAAGATGATTATATTTTTTTAATATCTCATATTCATTTAATAGTAATTCATTATCACTCTCATCATTAACTATTTTAATTCTTATTATTTTTCCATCACATAAACCCTCGTAAACAACTGAAATATCTTCTTCCAAAATACACGAATATATATCATATGTTTTACCACGATTATCAAAACTAAAAAGAATATCCTTAGTTTTATATATTAACTTTTTATCTTTTACACCATAAATACCATTTTCTATTTTTTTAATAGCACTCTCGTAAAATTTATTTAATAAGCTTGTAGTTCTTTGAGCTAAATCCATGTATTCACTTTTTACAACATCAGGATGACATATTTTAGCCATCTTTCTATATTCATGTTTAATTTCATCAATACTTTTACCACTAAATACGTCTTCCGGTTCCCTTGCATTAATTAATATTTTTGAAATTTCTTCAACAGACATAACTCTTCTTCACTCCCTTTCACAATATAATCAGCACTATCTCTTTGAGGTAAAATATAATACTCATACATAGGTAACATAACCTCTTTAAAATATCTAATAACTTCACTCTCACTTATACCAAACTTTTTATCTCTTAAAATTCTTCTTTTTAAACATAAATCTAAATCAGTATCAAGAAACACACGAACGCCATCTATATGATTTAAAATACTTATCATATGTAAACCTTCAAACACATTTAACTCACTTAAATCCACTTTTTTATATTTATTAATCCTTCTATTATTAACAACATCATAATTTGGTACATATACCCAACCATTCACTAACAAATTACTAACATCATTTTTTAATTCTTCAACATTAAAAGCATTAATACTATCAAATAAATAACCTTTTCTAATTAATGGAATATCTTTTTTATCTTTAAAATACCAGTCCTCTTCAAAATGAAGAGAATCATCTATCTTACTAGCAAAGGTACTTTTCCCACAACAACTAATACCAGAAACAATTATATTCATAACCTCTTCCTTTCTAACTTCATACTCCTATCTTCTCCAAAACCAAAATAATTAATTTTTTTACCCAAATATAATTCAATCAAATAAATAAAATTTAAAAATTTATTATCATATTCTTTAAAACCTTCCATATCTATATACACAGGAGTACATTTAAGTAAAAATTCCTTTAGTCTCAAACTATTATTTTTTATTCCAGTAATAATAACTCTATTATTTTCAAAATGATAAATAAATGTATTATTAAATTCTTCATCAATAACTCCATCATATAAATAAGAAATACAAATCTTTACTTTATCAAAATTAAATAATCTATCTATTTGAGTCATAAAATATTCATCATTATTATTAATACTATCTGAATACTTAAGAAGAACTAAATCAAACCATCCATAACGAGGACTTCCTTGATAAAAAGTACACACCTGATTTTCATCATATATTTTATTATTAATATCTTTATCATACGTAGGAAGAATTCCATTACCATGTCTACTAGTAAAAGGAGTAATAACACCAATTCTATTAATACTTAAATTTAATTCAGAAGCCATTTTAACACCATTAGAATTAATTGTATTAAGTAAAGTAGTATTTGGTCTAATACCATAATTTCTATCAATAAGACATCCCTGAGACCCCTCAAACATAATATCTCCATTCTTATGAAAACTATCAATATCACAAACATTAAAAGAACAACTATTAATTAAAGATTTATAACAATTAAATATATAATCAAAATTATCTTTATCAGTTAAATAATAAATATCTTCATCACTTATTAATTTATTAAACAAAGACTTATTAAAATTATTTTCATTTAAAAACTTACGAGTATATTCAAACAAAGAAACTAATTTATCAAAACAAACACTATCAAGATTAATTAAATCACTCATCTTTATTTCAATTCCAATATCTTCATAAACACTCGTAGTCTGACTAACACCACTACCAACACTACCTCTATTATTGTCAATTATGCTTTTCATCTGACCAATAAGTTTATGATAAGGAGTAACTATTCTAGAGTCGCCTGAAATATATATTCTATTTATAACATCATAAATATCACATCCAGTTTTATTACTAAATACTTGAGCTTCAGTATATATATTAAATGGATTAACAACAGTATACTGACTTAAATAGTTAACTGAATCAGGATTCAACAAAATAGAACCAAGTTGACTAAATTTATGTTTTACTCCATCAACAACAACAGTATGACTTGCTTGACTACCACCATTGTATCTAACATTTTCTTTAATATTTTTTAAGTAAGACAAATAATCAACTACACTCCCTTTCCCTTCATCACCAAAAAAAGAACCACTAACTATATAAGCATTATCCATTTTTAAAATCACTAAATCCTTTCAAAGCAAGTTTTAATACATCACCCTTAACATCATCTTGTAACATAAAATTTCTATAACCAAACAAATACATAAGTTCTAAATCCTCAAAATCACTAAGAGAAAATTTACCACTACTACATAAAGAACTAAAAATTCTAGACGCACACACCGCATTTTTATCAACACTTATAATCTTTTTTAAATAATCAATCATTTCATAAGAAGAATTACTATTAATAAATAAATCATCTCTAGCAACCATTAAATTTAAACAACCTCTATTTTCTAAAATAAACTTAATTCCCTTTAAAGATTCAATCTTGCTAATAACATTAGCTTTATTATTTAAACTAAATATTTCTGATATATCTTCATAACATTCTACAAAAGAAGCCATATAATCATTAAGACCATTTAATGAAGATAAATAAATTAACTCTTTATCATCATCAGTTAAATAACCATTTATTTTTAAATACTTAGCATCTATATTTAATGCCTGCCCCTTCCCAACCGCATGAAAAGGACAACTTTTTAATAGTATTTTATTTCCCCTACATCTAATAATTTCACTCCTACTACCATCTCTAAATAAAACATACGCAGGATATTCAATATCAATCTCATGATTTAATTCTATTGCTTCATAATTAACCTCTCCCCAAGATTTAACTCTAAGTTGACGACCTTTTAAATCAATCCAAATCTTTTTACCACTTAACTTAGAAATACAATTTAATCTTTCTATAATCTCTTTATTACTCATCAATTGATTAACACCACTATTAAATCTAAAACTATCTATTTCATCATAATCAATAATTTTATTAATCTCATGAGTATCATTTAAATTAGGTAACGTAACAATTAAACTACACTCTTTTTTCATATTAACCTCATATGTGTATTTTGTACACTTATTATAAATTTTTAAAAAGCATTAAAATATGCTTTTATTATTTTTTATATCATTAAATCTATATAATTTAGCAGGTTTTTTCCCTTTATAAACAATCGTTTTATTAGTATCACTAATTAAATTTAGATTTAACATTTTCTTTCTAAAATTACGTCTATCAATATCTATACCAAGAATACTATTATAAACGTTATGAAGTTCAGGTAATGTGAATTCATCAGGAAATAAACTCTTTAATATATCAGTAGTAATTATTTTATTTTTTAATTCTTCTATTGCAAACTTTAAAACTTCATCATGATCATAAGCAAGATTATTAACATAATTAATATCAACCCACCCTGATTCAGATGTTTTAGAAGTACTTTTTAAAAGTTCTACTTTCTTTATATCCATAACACCTATAAAACAAATAGCAATCATTCTTCTAATAGGTGACCTATCAATAGTATCTATAACTTTACACATAGATAAATTAACATCACTAATACCAGTTTTTTCATTTAACTCTCTCTTCGCTGCATCCATAATAAGTTCATTATTATACATAGCACCACCTGGTAAAGCCCAAAAATCTTTATAAGGTTCATTTGTTCTTTTTATTAATAAAACTTTTACAACACCTCTATCAACAGTAAAAATACTACTAACAACATGTACCCCTATATTTTTATATAATGGATTTTTTAATTCCATAACCTCATCTCCAATTTAATTATATGTGTATTTTATACACTTGTCAATATAAAAATAAAAAGAAGTTACTATTTAGCAACTTCTTCAGCTCTTGTTTCTCTGATTACTACTACTTTAATAGTACCAGGATATTGTAAACTCTCTTCAATCTTATCTTTGATTTCACGAGCAACTTTATAGCTTTGTAAATCATCAATTTGATCAGGTTTAACAACTACTCTTAACTCACGTCCAGCTTGCATAGCAAATGTTTTTTCAACACCTTCTATTTGATTACCAATATTCTCTAGTTCTTCTAGACGTTTAACATAATTCTCTAAAGAATCATTTCTAGCCCCTGGTCTTGCAGCACTAAGTGCATCTGCAATAGCAACTAACTCAGAAATAACATATTCACTCTTCTTATCACCATGATGAGATTCAATTGCATTTATAACAACTTTATCTTCATTATGTTTTTTAGCTAAATCAGCACCAATCTCGATGTGACTTCCTTCTACTTCAAAATCAATTGCTTTTCCAATATCATGAAGTAAACCTGCTCTCTTAGCAAGAGCAACATTTTCACCAATCTCAGCAGCCATAAGTCCTGCTAAATGAGCAACTTCTTTACTATGAGCAAGTGCATCTTGACCATAACTTGTTCTAAAAGCAAGTTTACCTATAGTCTCAACTAACTCAGGAGACATTTTTGAAATACCAAGTTCAAATAATGCTTCTTCTCCTTTTTCACGAATAATCTTCTTATAATCTTCACAAACTTTATCATAAAGTTCTTCAATTCTTGATGGATGAATTCTACCATCTTTAATTAATGTTTCAAGTGTTACTTTAGCAATTTGACGTCTAAGTGGATCAAAAGAAGATAAAACAATAACTTCTGGAGTATCATCAATAATTAAATCAACACCAGTAACAGCTTCAATTGTTCTAATATTTCTTCCCTCTCTACCAATAATTCTTCCTTTCATTTCATCACTAGGAAGTTCAACAGTACTAACAGTTTGTTCATTAGTAACATCATTTGAATATCTTTGCATACTTGAAACAAGTATTTCACGAGCTTTTTTATCAGCTTCTAATTTTGCTTGATCTTCTCTATCTTTTAAATACATAGAAATTTCCATATTCATTTCTTCTTCTACTTTTTTCATAACAAGATCACGAGCTTTTTCTTTAGAAAATCCTGATATCTTCTCGAGAAGAGCTATTTGCTCTTTTATAATGCTCTCCATTTTTGCGTCTTTTTCTTGAATTTCTCTTTGTTTGTCTTCCAAATCTTTATCTTTCTTTTCAAGATTTTTTTCTCTTTGAGCTAATAATTCATCTCTCTTGTCTAAACTTTTTTCACGTGTTTCAATTCTTTGATTCAATTCATTAAGTTCTTTTTTCTTTTCCTTAATTTCTGAATCAGTTTGATTTTTTAGTTTATAACTTTCTTCTTTTAATTCTAAGATACCATCTCTTTTAGCTTTTTCAGCTTCTTTTTTAGCATCACGAATTATTTTATCAGCTTCTTTTTGAGCAGCATTTACTTTGAATTTATTTATAATAATCATTATAAATGCTCCAACAAATAATCCAACTACCAAAAGCAAAATGGAGATTAAAACATCATTCATATTTACCTCCATTATATCTTTCTAGAAACTTTTCGCTTCTATAACTATTTTAATATTTTATGTTTTTATTGTCAATTTATTTAAAAAAGGTTTTACAATCATTAACAAAAATAAAAAGACATTAACAAAAGTTAACATCTTTTACTACATGTAAAATCACATTTATAATTAGTTATTTATTAATTGAAGCATTACATTTAACCTTAATATCACCAACAACAGTCATTTGACTTGTACCAACAAAAGGTTCTAAATAATTTAACATATCATCACTTTGAAGACAATTATTCTTCATTTCTTCATCATCAAAAATATTACAACTAACATCATCAGAAAGCGCAATATCAGTACTATTAATTAAACTAGTAGCAATATATTCACACTCTTCAGTTTTATCTTTAGAACAAATTTCATTATACTTTGAAGAAACATTAGATTTAAATTCTTTAAATGATATTTCCTTACTTTCATATTTAGTAATATAATCTTTAATTTCATTACAAATATATTTTTTTTCTTCTTTGATTTCTTTTTCTTCTTTTTTTCCACATCCACTCAAAGCAATAATTAACATTAAACAAATTAATAATTTTTTATTCATATTATTTAACTACCTTCCTATTATATTAACATAATTATATATCAAAATTAAAAAAAAATAAATAAACAAAAAAGATATTTATAATATAATGTTATAAATATCTTTAAAAATTATTTTAAAATATAAGGTTTTTCCATAGAACCATTTCCATTTACTACTTTAACAGAACGATTTAAATAAACAGAAGGTCTAACACCAGTAACACCATCAGTTGTGGCATCTCCCATTGTCCATGTAAGAACACGATGAACTGCATCACCAAACCAATTAGAATGTCTATGTGTAATTGTCCAATAGCTTTCTTCTTCATCTGAAGGATACATCCAGTTTCTACCACAATCACTATTATATGTAACATCTACATCATAACATGCAGATTTACCAGAAGCATATCCAAAGTCACTAACATAGATTAGACCAACAGCACCAGTCCATGAACCAGTTCTAGTTACACTATCACTACAATGTCCTGAATTTGGATTTTTGGATTTGCAATATGGTTTTGAAGAACGTCCTCCTCTTTCTATATTATAAGCTTCTTTAGCAGTTTGAGTTCCATCACCATCATCACCACCATACTCAAGTCCACCTAAATACCAAACAGCATTACCAACCATAGCTTTTGCTTCAGCAGTCATTGGAGAAAAACTACAAGTTCTAGAACAAGAAGATTGACCACTTCCATTACAATATTTACAAGAACCAGTTCCATTAAAATAATAGTTATTTAATAAAACTTTAAGATCAGCTTGGCTCCACTCATCAACTCCTTTACCACTATTAATACTTGAAGAAGATGAATCCCAAGAAGCATGTATTAAAGAAGTTTCTCTTATAAGTTTAACACGTTTAGAAGTTGAAGAACCATCACTTACATTAAATACACCAATAATTCTCCATAACTCATTATTAAATTTAACATAATTATTAGGTTCTCTATGATAATATCTAACATTTTTATCACTTGTATTATCTATCTTCATACTATTACTCTCAGCATAATTATTACCTAAGAATGTAACATAATCAGCAAGATTAGCTTCCCAATTAGCAGTTAAAGTTACATTAGATGAACCCATTGTTAATGAAGTTCCACTCATTGATGCACCTGTTCCAGAAACTGTCCATCCTTTAAATGTGAATCCTGGTGCACTTGGATTACTTACAGTAACAGTTTGACCAAAATTAGCAGATGTAGGAGAACTTGAACCTGTTGTAGCCATTTGAACATCACGTAAATTATAAACAATTGTATAAGAAACAAGAGTTCTAGCAAAATTAACAGTAATAGTAGTATTACCACTAATAGTACCACTTGTTGAAGACCAACTACTTATACTAAAAGTATAACCACTAGCAACTGCTGGAGTTGCAGTAACTGTAGCACCATTACTAAATGTAATAGTATTACCACTTACTGAATATGTTGTTCCAGATTTAACTGTAACACTTGAACTAGATACAGTTCCATAAGAAGTATTATTACTAACAATATTAACAGTAAATTCACTTTGTTTCCAATGAGCATACAAAGTTTGATTTGCAGTAATTGAAACTTTACTTGAAGAAGTTATTTTAGTTCCACCACTTGCAGCAGTATACCACCCATCAAATGAATATCCACTTCTAGTTACAGTAGGAAGAGTTCCATAAGTACTAGCATAAGAAACAGTAATACTAGATTTCGATGGAGCATCACCACCATTAGAATCAAATGAAACTTTAAAAGTTTTTGCCATCCAACCTGCAAAGAATGTTTGATTAGAAGCAGTAGTATTAACATCTGAAGCTATAAACATTGAATTTCTTCTTCCCTCAGTTTTACCATAATCTTGATAATGATTTCTTAATTTTATTTGATCATAACCAAACGCATTATATAAATCTGAATACTGATCAGCGTAATATAACCAAGGATTATCTTTATAATATTTTGAACTATCACGCATAGCAGTTCCACCTTGTGTATACCATCCAACAAAATCATATCCAGTTCTAGTTGGAATTGGTAATTCACCTAACTTTTTCATATAAGTTACAGTTTTTGAAGTTGGTGAAACACTTCCCCCATTTGGATTAAGTGTTAAAGTATAACTTTGTTCAGTCCATTTAACATAGAATGTTTTTGAATTAGATTCATTTACATTAGGCGCAAATACATAATTAACACCTTCATTATACTCAGTACCACTTGTAGAGCCCTCAGTCCATTTACTAAATTTATAACCTAATTTTGTAAAATAATTATTTGAAAGTTCAAACGATACACTAGATACATTACCACCCTTATTTATAGAGCCATTCCCATATCCTGAATTATAATATTGAACTTTAGATTGACTATCTGTAGTACCAATTCCCCCATTTGCATTATAATTAACTTTTAAATTTCTACTATATACACTTCTTATGTATGGCCATACATTATATTTTACTTTAAAAGGTGTTCCAATATCATCTTGATCATATTTTACTTCACCATTAACTGAATTACTACCAGGTCTATATCCTATAAAATTCCAACCAGATATAGTTTTACCTTCAGGTAAAGTAACTTCTGTTAAATAATTATCATTCGTTGAATACGGATTCCATAATTGAGATAATTCATAAAGAGATGTTGTAGGATTAACCCCACCATTTATATGAAGATTTCTTTTACCAATTGCATATAAATCTAAGTTGTAATCTTTATCATATACAAAACTTAATTTATCTGCGTATTTAATTTCAATTGTTTCAGGATAATTAGTCCATCCAGCAAAACTCCATCCATAATTATCTGCTCCATTTTTATCATGGTCCGCTTTACTATATGGAAATTGTTTACTAAATGTATCAAAATTAGTTAAAACACAATTTTCATTATATTTACAAGTTGATGTAGCAACAGCAGTAGCACCAGCTGTCGAACTAGCATTACCTATATGATAAGTAATTATATATGTTTTTGGCTCATACTTAGCATATAAAGTTATATCATGATAATCTAAATTCTTTTCTTCTTTATCAAGTACTTCTCCACCATCAGTTAAACTCCAACCACTAAATGTATATCCTGTTTTAGTTGGTGTACAATATGTTGATTCTTTATACTTCTTATTATATTTTATTCTTCCTTTATCACATCCAGTACCACCTTTATTATTATAAGTT
>JAZUBJ010000147.1:0-15593 GCA_045638445.1 Bacilli bacterium
ATCATATATACTTCTAAAAGAATCTATTTTTAAATGTAAAAACTTATTTATTAACACATATACTTTATTATCTAAAGATAATTCATTTATTTCATCTATATTAAAATAACAATTATATCCAATAGAATAATTTTCTAAAGGCAACAAAAGAGTATTTAAATTATACTCTTTATATAAACTCAAGTCTTTTTTATTTGGTAATATTATAACTTCTTTTTGCATACGCCTAATCTATCACCCACTTCTATATATTCTACACTATACTCATCTTGTGTATCTAAAAATTCCAAAAACTTTTCTATCTTTCTAACCATTTGTCTTAAATTACGACTCTTAATTTCTTTAGATTTACCAACATAACCATGAAATTCCAAATTATCTATTATTATAATTCCATCGTCATTTAAATTTAATTTGTATTTATTAAAAAACTTAGTATTTTGACTCTTAGCTGCATCTATTATTACTAAATCAAACTTATCATCAATTACAGTATTTAATGCATCGTCATGTATTAATGTTATATTAGTTAAACCACTTTTTTCTACATTACTAATAGCTATACTTTCTCTTTCATCATCTCTTTCGATACTAACTATTTTTTCAATATTTTTATTAGATGCAAAATTAATTGTAGAATAAGCTATAGCAGTTCCAATTTCTAAAACACTTTTAATATCATTTTCATCTATTATTTTATTAATAGTATCAATAGTTTCTCTACTCATTATTGGAACATTATTATTTTCTCCATATACTCTAATTTCTTCTATTAATTCTCGTACTCTATCCATAACCCCTCACTCTTTAATTTATTACAAGTTTTATTATGACCACTATCTGTTTCATTGAAATATGTTTTACCATTTTTATCAGCAACAAAATAATAGTAATCATGTTTTGTTGGTTCAATAGTTGCACTAATTGATTCAAATCCAGGATTACATATTGGACCAACAGGTAATTTACCAGCCATACAACTACTTCTTGTATTATAACTATTACAATCACTTAATTCACTCTTATATAAGTCTCTTTTATAATTATCCTCTTTAACAGCATAATAAGTTGTAACATCACTTCCCAAAGACCAATTATCTTCAAGTCTATTATAAAATACACCAGCTACGCCTTTTCTATCTCCAGCATTACCTGCTTCAAGCTCAATAATACTAGCAAGAGTAAGCATTTCATGTAAACTATATTCACTACTATTTATAACTTCTTTATAGTCTTCAAGTTTTTTCCCCATATTATCAAGCATTTTTCTAAAAATATCATCTATATCAGCAGACTTATAAAATTCATAAGTATCAGGATATAAATACCCCTCTAATGAATAATATAACTTATCATTTTTAATTTCATCAGTTAAAAACCAATAATCATTAATAAGAGTATCTAAGTAATCACTATCATTTAATTTCTTATTAATTTCATCTTCGCTAATATTAAAGTTATCAATAATAGTCTTAGTAATATATCTCATATTTTTTCCTTCAACAAAAGTAACACTTACTGTCTCAGCTAAACTAACACTACCCTTTTCTAAAATAGAAATTAGTTCTTCAATATCATAATTTGTTTTTAAAACATATTCTCCAAATTCAAGAGTTTCACTAGGTGTATTCATTTTTAAATATATTTTATAAGCAAGCTCATTTTTAATTAAACCATTTTCTTTTAAAACAGGTGCAATACTACTATAAGAACTACCTTCCTCTATATAAATAATCTTTTGTTCACTCTTATTACTTGGTGAACCTATAAGATAAAAATATACCCCAACAACACTTGAGGCACATATTATTAATAAAATAAATATAAATAACAAAAACTTCTTTATATTAAAAACCCTTTTCATTTACTACTCCTCTAATGAATTTAATATTTTTTCAATAAATTCATATTCTTCTCTAGTTTCAAGTTCCTTAAACTTAGTCATATTCCCTTTATCACTAAGAACATACGAAGAAACAGAAACATTCAATTCATCATTTTCATTCACACTATCATCAGTATAAACTAAATAATTAACATCATTACTAGTTTCTTCAATATTCATTAAAATTCTATATTCCTTTTTATTCCCTTCTTTATCTTTTAAAGTAATATAGTTATCTTTCATTATTTCTCCTATCTAAATAAGATTGTAATATTATAGTAGCAGCAATCTTATCAACAACTTTCTTTCTATTTTTACGTCTTGTATCATTACTAATAAGCATACGATTAGCTTCAACCGTAGAAAGTCTTTCATCTTGCATAACAACTTCTTTATTATATCTGTTTTCTAAAATACTTTTAAATTCAAAAGACATTTCACTTCTAACAGAAACACTACCATTTAAATTTAAAGGATTACCAAGAACAAAAACATCTACACGCTTATCTTCAACAATCTTATCAAGTTTATTAAGTAACTCTTCATAATCATTATATCTTAATACTTCAAGGGATGATGCAATTATACCAGTTCTGTCGCTAACAGAAACGCCAAGAGTTTTACTTCCCAAATCAAGTCCCAAATAAACCATTACTTAATAAAATCTACTAGCATTACTTCTAGTATATCCTCTCTTTTAAATTTAAGTAAACGATTTCTACATTCTTTATAACTTGAAATATATCCTGGATCACCACTAACTAAATAAGCAACAATTTGCTTTGTAGGATTATATCCTCTCTCTTCTAAATCAACACATATTTCTCTTAAAGTATTTCTTGTATTTTCATCAATAATATTATTAGTATTAATAACAGTTGTCTTTTCACTACTCATATAATCACTTCCCAAACATATTTTATCAAAATTTTCCCATTTTAACAATAATATTTGACTATGAAAGAGATTAAAAAGTATGTTATAATTTTTTAAAGAAATGAGGTACTTTATGATATATTATCCAAAAGCATACGGAACATGCACAGGTGCTAATAAAGCAATAAATTTAGCATACAAATTAAAAAAAGAAAATAAAGATAAAAACATTGTTATCTACAAAGAAATATTACATAATCCATATGTAATAAAAGAATTAAAAAAAGATAATATAATTTGCATAGATGATTTAACTAAAATTAATAAAAATGATATTGTTATTATAAGAGCACACGGAGAAACACTAGAAACATTTAAATATCTAGAAGATAATAATATAGAATACTACGATTCAACATGTATAAATGTTAAAAAAGTACACGATATAGTAACAGAAAAATATAATAATAATTTCAAAATAATTATTGTAGGTAAAAAAACACACCCAGAAGTAATCGGAACAAACTCAAGATGCAATAACGAAGCAATAATCGTAGAATCACCAAATGATTATGATAATATAGATAAAAATGAAAAATACTATGTCGTATGCCAAACAACAATTGGTTATGAAACAGTTTCAGGTTTATTAAACTACCTTAATATAAATAACATAAAATATGAACACACAAACACAATATGTCCACATCAAAAACTAATACAAAGTAGTTCAGTTTCATTATCAGAACAAATGGATATAATGTTTATTATAGGTGGTAAACACAGTTCAAATACAAAAGAACTTTATAATCAATGCAAAAAAGTATGTGCAAAATCATACCATGTTGATGATATAAATGAATTTTATGAAATAATAAAAAAAGAAGATATTTCTTATACAACAAAAATCGGAATTACAGCTGGTGGCTCTACTCCAAAAAATCAAATACAAGAATTTTCAAACCTACTAGAATTTACAATCTATTATAAAAATAAAGTAAAAGAATTAAATAAAGAACTAAATAAATATAATAAAACATTATTAAATGATAACGATAATAAAATAATAACTGATGCAGTTAATAAATTTATCAATATGAATAGTGACGGAAAATTCTTAAGAGGATGCTTAATAGACTTAGGATATAAACTAAATAAAAATGATGACTATGCAAACTCACTTGCAATCGCATATGAAACGTTTCAAACAGCAATTTTAGTGCACGACGATATTATAGATAATGCTTCCCTTAGACGTGGAAAAGAAACAATTCATAAAACATATAATAAAGAATTTTCAAAATATAATCACAATGAAAATATTCATAATAACCTAGCATTATGTATTGGAGACTTAGGATTCTTTTATACAAATGAATTAATAATTAAAAAATATAAAAATGATAAAAATTTCATAAAACTATTTAACTACTATAATCAAATAGTTATTAATACTATTAAAGGTGAAATTATTGACGTATACCTACCCTTCAAAGAAAAACATGATAAAGAAAATATTTTATCTCATGAAGATATATTTGAAATATATAAACTTAAAACATCTTGGTATTCAGTAGTAGGACCATTCGTACTTGGTATGATACTTTCTAACTCAAGCGCAAAAAGTATAAAAGAAATGGAAACTATATTAGAAAACATTGGTATATCTTTTCAAATTAAAGACGATATCTTAGGAATATTTAGTTCAAAAGATATTCTAGGTAAAAGCGTTTATAGTGATATAGAAGAATTCAAACAAACTATCTTATATTCATATATTAAAATTGAAAAACCAGAATACTTAAATGAATTATTAAAATATTATGGAAAAGAAAATATTACAGAAAATGATGCCAAAAATGTACAAGATATAATGATACAAAGTGGCGCACTTGATTATGCAAATAACATGATGAATAATCTATTTAATGACTCCAAAGAAAAAATAAATAATCTTGATATAAGTGAATACATTAAAAACATACTTCTAGGATTAATAACATATTTAGAAATAAGAGAAAAGTAATTTTGACCTTAAAATTGTTTGATGTAAGTATATTTTTATTAGAGAGGATACGCTTATGACAGACGATGAATTAACCTTAAGAAAGGAAACAATAGAAATGATAGCTAAAAAAATTCAAGATAGTGGTTTACAAATGCCAGATATTAGAGATCGTTCTTGGAAAAATATTGATTCTGACATTGCTAAATTATTTAATCTTCTAATTGAAGCAGAAGATATTCTTATTAGATTAGATGAATATCAAATGGAAAATGGACAATGTTATCCAGAATTTGAAGACTTTATGTTACAAATTGGTGACATCAGAAAGCGTTATACCGAATTTATTGATAATAACCAAGAAACATTAAATATTAAAACCAAATAAAAAAGAACTAATTAATAGTTCTTTTTTAAATAATCAATTAATTTTCTATCATAATATACTTTAATTTTCTTATTACATAATTCTATATCAAATTTATTATCTTTTAAAATCTCTCCATCTATATTTGAATAAACATCATCCTTTAAATTTATTTTTAATTTATTTGTTGTAACTTTAATAACATTTTTATCAAATTCGTGTTTTCCTTTTTTTAATTTTAATATTAAAGTTACGAGAGATATTCTGTCCAAATCATTAACCATATACACATCAAACTTATCATCATTTAAACTTGAATGAGGTCCAACATGATAACCATTCCCATAATATTCACCATTGCAAACAACAACAGTAGAAAAATTATTTTCTATGATTTTATTATTAATTTCAATCTTAAAATATCTAGCTTTAAATTTAAAAAATGACTTTACAATACTAGCATTATACTTTTGACCTCTTGGTATAAATTTAGATTTAATATTATCTTTATTATAAGCAATATCAGCATCTATTCCAAAACAAGCAGTATTAATAAAATATCTATCATTTATTTTAATTAAATCACAATCATTAATTCCAGTTTTAAATTGTTTTTTCATAGCTTTATAAAAATCATTACCTGTTCCATAAGGAATAACACCAATAATATTATCAGTTGTAGCAAGTGAATTTACTACTCTATTTAACGTACCATCTCCACCAATTGAAAAAATAATATATTTTGTTTTTTTATATTTCTTTAAAATCATTTCGGTAGAATTAGATTCATTATTTATTTCAATCTCATAAGATATTTTCTTTTCTTCACAATAATTCTTTATATTATGAATTAACATATTAATATCACTCTTTAATGTAAAACTATTAATCAAAAATATATATTTCATATCAATCACAATATAATTTTAACATAAAAAAATCATGTATAAAACATGATTATTTTTATTTCACACTACCTTTTGTAATATTTCTATTTTGATAGTCATAAAGTGCTTTATCAAATTCTTCTTCATTAAAATCTGGAAAACAAGTATCAGTAAAATAAAGTTCAGCATAACTAATACTATATAACATAAAATTACTAATTCTTACTTCACCACTTGTTCTTATCATTAAATCAACTGGTGGTAAATCATTATATTGATATTTATAATAAGTTTCTTCATTAATATCATCAATATTAATTTCACCATTTTTTACCATTAAAGCAAGTTTACGAGCAGTATCTACTATCTCAGCTTGTCCTCCATAATTTATACAAACATTAAATACTCCACGAGTACAATCTTTAGTAGCATTCTCTACTTCCTTCATAACTGAATAAACTTCATCACTTAAAGGCTCACGTCTACCAGAAAAAACAACTTTAACATCATTTTCAATAAAGAAATTTTTATCTTTCTTAAATGCAGTAACAAATAAATTCATTAAATAATTAACTTCTTCTGCACTTCTCTTAAAATTTTCAGTAGAAAAAGCAAATACACTTAAATATTTAACTCCTTTATCTAATATATGTAATGCTGTTTTTTTAAATGTTTTATAACCAGCATAATGTCCATCTGTTCTTTTTTTACCTTGTCTTGTTGCCCATCTTCCATTACCATCCATAATAATAGCAACATGATTTGGAATATCATTCTTCATAAAATTCTTCCTCTCTCAAAGCATATTATACTAAAATCAACAATTTTTTCATATACAAAATAAATTAATTGACACAAATTAAAAGAAATTCTAAGAATTTCTTTTATAAAAACCTAAGATTTTTTTAATTCCTGTTTTTGGAGCCATAGTTCTAATTAAAATATCCAAATTATGATTATTAACAACCAAATAATGTCTATCCATATGATCAAGTGCTTCAATTAATAATTCATTACTTATTTCCATAAATCTTCCTCGTGGAATAAAAGAACAATTAAAACAAAGATCACTTCTTAATTTAACGAAATCAAGAGCTTTTTTAAGCATTTCTTCATTTTCAGAAAAAGTATCTAAAAATAAACTTACATCATATTCAAGTTTTTCAATTTCATCATCAGTATATAAACTCATCATTAAATCAAAGTTACGCAAATGCTTACAATATCCTCTAGTCTGAATTAAATTATTTAATCTTACTCTAGCATCTTCGCCTAATGTAGTACTAGCTAATCTATCTATAAAATATAGTTGTTCACCCTTAGCACAAGAATATGTTTCATCATCAAATTTATCTAAATTACCTTTATTAAATAAAGTAGATAAATTACCATCAGATCTTTTACTTCTAATATAATTTAACATATCTTCATCTTTTGAATTGATTAAACTAACAAATCTAGTAATATATCTTTCTCTCTCTTCATCACTTAACCCTTCAATACTTTTATGAAAGCGATAAAAAGTTTGTCCAAAGTCTTTTAATTTTCTTATATAATCTTCTCTTTCAAATTTAGAAGAAACACTTTTATCTAAATATTGAAAATACTTATAATAATTTCGATTAAAATCAACATTCTCTTTTAAACAATCTTGTAATAAAGAAACATTATCATAATATAAAGCAGCATAATAAAGTTCTAAAGAAAATCTAACTTTTTCATTTTCTCTTTTATCTACAATAGGAAGTAAAGTATAAATCAAATTTCCTTCTGGATCCCTTTGTAAATTTTTAAAGTTTGCGTTAATTAAATCTTTTAACACAAGAAACATTTTTCTATCAGTTTCTTCTTCTCTTGTTTTTTCTAAAACAATTTCTCTTCTAATTACATTTTTAATTTCATTTAATGTTTTAAAAACATAAACATCAATAAAATCACTTTTATCAATAATTCCCATATTTTCCCCCTTGCATAACAGCATTTGTTGCATATTATATTAAAAAACATACTTATTTTCAATATTTTTTTTAGTTATTATTTACACTTTTTATAATTTTATGTTATAATCTTGGCGAAAAGAAGGCGGTGGTAAAACATGTTTGAAAGAATTACAAAATTAATTGAAGAAAAAAATTACTCAAAAATCAAAAAACTATTAATAGAAATGAACGAATTTGACATAGCAGAAATTCTAAATGATTTACCCCCGAAAGAAATAATAAAAATATTTAGATTATTACCAAAAGATATCGGAGCAGATGTATTCTCATATTTAGAAAGTGATACTGCAACACTAATCATATCTTCTCTATCAGATGCAGAAGCAGTTGAAATTATAAACGATATGTACGCAGATGATGCAGCTGATTTATTTGAAGAAATGCCTGCAAATGTAGTAAAAAAATTATTAAATAAAGTAGATTCTGAAACAAGAAAAAATATAAACCAATTATTAAAATATCCAGAAAATTCAGCTGGAAGTTTAATGACTGTAGAATATTTAGACTTTAAAGAATATATAACTATAAAAGATGCAATCAAAAAAATAAAAAGAGAATACGAAGATGCAGAAACAATAAATACATGTTTCGTAACTGATAAAAAGAAAAAATTAATAGGTGTTGTTAAATTAAAAGACTTAATTATTAACGATGAAGATACACCAGTTAATGAAATAATGAATGAAGACTTTATGTATGTAACTACTCTAACTGATCAAGAAGAAGTTGCGAAAACATTCCAAGATTACGACCTAACAAGTATGCCAGTAGTTGACTCAGAAGATAAATTAGTTGGAATTATAACAATAGATGATGTAATCGATATCATAGAAGAAGAAACAACAGAAGATATCGAAAGAATGGCTGGTATCACACCTACTGAAAAATCATATTTAAAACTTTCTACATTTGATTTATTTAAAAGTAGAATTCCTTGGTTATTTGTACTTATGATAAGTGCAACACTTACAGGAAAAATAATTGAACGTTATGAAACAGCATTAAGTAGCTACATTATACTAACTGCATTCATACCAATGCTAATGAATACAGGTGGTAACGCAGGAGGACAATCATCAGCAACAATAATTCGTGCACTATCACTTGGAGACATCGAATATAAAGATACATTAAAAGTAATCTTTAAAGAATTTAGAACTGCAATACTTGCAGGTATAGCACTAGCAATAGTTAACTTTGGAAAATTAATGTTATTTGATAAAGTAGGTTTTAATATTGCACTAGTAATAAGTCTATCTTTATTTGTAACAGTATGTGCCGCAAAATCAATTGGTTCATTTTTACCAATAATCGCAAAAAAATTAGGATTTGATCCAACTGTTATGGCAGGACCATTCATAACAACACTAGTAGATGCAATATCATTATTTGTATATTTTGCAATTGCAACAAGTATACTTGGACTATAAAAAAGAGATGAATTTATAAAGTTCATCTCTTTTTATAATGCATAAGATATCTCAGCATCTAAAGAAGTTTGATATTGTTCAGCTAAATTAACTTTACCTGCTTTACTTCTAAGATTTTTTAAACGCTCTTCCAAAGCTTTTTGTTCTCTCTTATACTTTTCTACTTTAGATCCTTCAATTGTTTTACCAACTTTAGTCATTTGAATAGTATTAGCGTTTTTAATTTTCAAATTAAGTAAAGCAAGTCTTTTTTCTTTAGATTCAATTTTACTAACTAAATTTTTCTTTTTTGAAATGGCATATGCTAATTTTTCTTGTTCCTTAACATATTTTTTAAACTGCCTTTCCATTTTTCTTCTATAAAGCTCAACATTAACACCAATTATTTTCTTTTGAGCTGATTGTATTCTACCTTGTTTTTTTCTAAGACCCTTAAGTCTAGCATCCATTTGCATAACTTGAATATCTCTCTTTATTCCAGTTAAACCTTTTGCTTGAACTTCTCTTAAATTATCTCTTCTATCTGCTAAACTAGCAATATCGCTATCAAGCATACCAAGTCTATCTTGTTGATCATTTACAACAGCCTTAGATACATCTGAAATTCCTCTAGCAACACTCGAATTACCAGAAACAGCAAAATTTAATTGTTGATCATAATCTTGTACACCTATCGAAGAAACAATGTCCTTATAAGTGCTCATCTCATTTTTTAAAGTACCAATTACTTGGTTAATCTTTTCTATCTCTGCTTCAAATTCTTTCTTTCCACCCATACTTCTTAACATATTTTCATAGTTAGAAATCAATGATTCATAATTTTTTATTACAGAATTATGACTTTTATTTGCCTCAGACTTAATTTTAGCATTTGCAAATAAATTTGAATTAACAACAACATTTATTTGATTTACACTTAAAACAGAATTTCTATCAACTAACTTAGGAGAAAAATTTAAAACATTATTACAATAATCAATAAGTTCCTGATCACCTATACTACTTGGAATAATTCCCCTATTTCTTAAATCATGAATACAATTTTCAGGAATTAATGTTTTCATTTGATGAACAGTATTTCTTGGAGTATTTTGAACACCAGACCCTGGAATTAATGGTTGCATAGAACTACTATTAACATCTTCATGAAGAACTACTTGAGCATTTTTCTTCTCAAGTTCTGCTCTAAGTCTTTCAACTTCTTCTTGAAGACGTTTATTTTCACTTGTTAAATCAACAATATCTTTTTGTGAAATTTTAACTTGATCAAGACCTTGATTAAGTTTTTGAAGTTGGGTATACATATATATAGCCAAAGCTTCTTTATTCAACTTACTAACATCTTTAGGATTTAAATTAATCAAAGCATCCATATTAGCAGTTAAAGAACCATCTAACTGTTCAGATAATTCTTTAATCTTTTCAAATTTCATAATATTTTCATTTATATATGAAACCTCTTTACCAAACCCTTTAAGTTTACTTGCTCTAACTAAAAACTCTCTAAGTACAGCTAAAATCTCATCACATTTATAAGCTTTAGAAAACTTATTGTTTGACATTTTTTTATTGATAAACCAATCAATATATACTTTAGAATAAATAACCCTATAAACAGAATTAAGATCTAAATCATAATTCATATTCTTTATTTCAGGACTTACTTTTAAAACCTCATTAAATATACGTATTAAATCGTTATCTTTAATATTAGAGAAAACATAATTTTTATTTTTTAATTCTTGTAACGTCATTATACACTCTCTTCTTCTATATCATCTTCAGTAAAATACTTAATTAACTCTTCAACATAATTAATTTCTTTTTCTTCCATAATAGTATTTAATGAAAAAGATAATTCATCCTCTTTTAAAACAGATGCATATAACGTATTTGAATCATTTTCAAGTGAATAAATAATAAATGTTTTATCAAACTCATCAGAGTCAACAATATCAAAAACATTAATTACAACATTTTCACCATTTTCATTTTTTATAGTTAATTTGCTATCTAAAACATCATCCATATATAATCCTCCAATATTATACAAACATTATATCACAATAATAATAACTTGTAAAAATATATATTTTTGTTAAATATTTTAAAAAAAATAATGTATAATATAATTAGAGGTGATCTACTTGAAAAAGAAAATCATTTACACTTTTTTTATAATAATATGTATAGGTTGTTTATTATTTTGCGCAATACTATCATATAAACAAATAACCAAACCAAAAGAACCAGTTAAAACACCTAATATTGAAAATAAAGAAAATACTGGAACAAATAAAACACAAGACGAATATATTTATAAAGAAGAACTTTTAAATCTAGGATATACTATGGAAGATATAAATATAATTGAAGAAAAAATAAGCACAAATAAAGTAAAAAAATATTTATTAAATGAAAAATATAATGAACTAACTTCATTTATAGAATCTGAATACTTCAATTATGAAAATTTAAATAGATACCAAAAATACTTTGATAAAACAACATATACAAGTGACATTGTAGTTTTATATGTTGAAATGGGATTAGATTACGATTTTTATACAAACGTAAAAGAAACAGACACATCAAAAAATGAATTAATGATTGTAAATAAATATAATAGATTATCAAGCGACTATGTACCAAAATTAAAAACACTAGATTCAAAATATGGAAATGGAAAACTAGAAACAAATACCCACTCTGCTTTTACTAAAATGTGTGATGAAGCAAAAAAAGATAATATCAATCTTCGAAGTGTTTCAGCATATAGAAGCTATAGTACACAAAAATCAATATATAATAATTATGTAAAAAGAAACGGACAAACAAAAGCTGATACCTTCTCAGCAAGAGCAGGACACTCAGAACATCAAACAGGACTTGCAATAGATATAAATACAGCCTCATCAAACGCACACTTTGAAAACACAAAAGAATATGACTGGCTTATTAACAATTCATATAAATACGGATTCATTTTAAGATATCCACTTAACAAAACACACATTACAGGATATAAATATGAACCATGGCACTACAGATATGTAGGAATTGAAGCAGCAACAAAAATACACGAAGAAAATATAACATACGAAGAATATGTATTTAAATTTTTAAATAACTTTTATCAATAAATGAAATATAATAAAAAACATATATTAATAAACAAGAAATAATAATTATAACAATCTTTATTATTTCTTTTTTTAATGTACTCATTTCTTTAATTTCTTCAACTTCATTAATAAATGAAACATTTTGTGTTTTATAAACATGTATTTTATAAAAATAATCATTATTAACATTTATAGTAATAATATTTTCATTTTTATTAAAATTACCATTCCCCTCTACACTAACATAAACATCATCATCACTAAGTTCATAATCAATATTCAACTCTTTCTCATCATTAATAACAATTTCATATTCATAAATATTTTTATCAAATGAAATATCATAATCCTGAATAATTAAATTTTCTAAATAATTTATTTTTTCTTTCGCACCAACACTATAACAAATAAAAAACATAATAATTATAAATATCTTTTTCATATCATTATTATTTCCTAAAATAAAAAATAAATTCTCTTATTGAGAATTTATTTAATAGTTTTAATAATAATATTTTTTTGTCTTTTCTTTTTCTTTTCAATTTTAAATGCATCAGTGAATAACTTATCCATATTTTCAACTTTCTTATTATAATAAACTACACCAAGTACATCACCTTTAGTAACTTTCTCACCTAATTGATGATTTAAAACAACACCTGCTGCATAATCTATCTTATCTGTTTTCTTAACTCTACCTGCACCTAAATCAAAAACCAACTGAGCAAGTTTCATTGCATCTATCTTATTTATATAACCACTTGCAGGAGAAACAACAATCATCTTTTTAGCTTTATCTTTTAATTTTGTAATATCTCCACCTTGATTCTTAATCCATTGATAGAATTTTGTTTTAGCATGACCATTTTGAATTAAATTTAAAGTTAACTCTTTTGCTTTTTTAAAACTAGTATTCTTAGCAGTACTTATCATTAATGCAGATAAATATACACACAAATCATAAAGTCTCTTATCATATTTACCAGCAAAGAAATCAATTGCTTCTTTTACCTCTAAAGCATTACCGATATTCTTTCCAAGAGGAATATTCATATCACTTAAAGTACAAACTACTTTTTTATCATAATATTTACCAATTTTAACCATAGTTTTAGCAAGAGATGTTGCTTCACGTATAGTTTTCATAAATGCACCAGATCCAACTTTTAAATCAATAACTATTACATCACTACCACTTGCAATCTTTTTAGACATAATTGATGATGCAATTAAAGGAATTGAATCAACAGCACCTATTTCATTTCTAAGTGCATATATTTTTTTATCAGCAACTGCAATTTTATCACTTTGACTTATAACAGCACATCCAACAGTATCAAGAGCATTTAAAAATTGCTTCTTAGTTAAATTTAATTTATAACCAGTTATACTTTCAAGTTTATCAACTGTACCACCAGTTAAACCAAGACCACGTCCACTCATTTTAGGAACACAGCAACCACTAGCAGCAACAATAGCAGAAACTATCAATGTTACTTTATCACCAACTCCACCAGTTGAATGTTTATCAACTACAGGTTTATCAATAGAAGATAAATCAATAACCTCTCCACTCTTAATCATAACATCTGTTAAATAACAAGTTTCCTCATATGATAATCCATCATTATAAATTTGCCATATAAACTCACTCATAGTTCTATCACAAATTCTACCCTTTACATATGAATTAACCATATAAGCAATTTCTTTATACTCTAATTTTTCACCATTATTCTTTTTAAAAATAACATCTATTGCCTTCATAAAACACACTTCCTATCATAATTAATTATATCATAATAAACTAAATAATACCAAATAATATTAAACCAATAGTACTAATAGATAAATCAATAAATAAATGACACATCCAAGAATTAAATATATTATTATTCTTTTCATTTAAATAGTTAAATACTATACCAAGAAACATAAGCCCAAATATAGCACAAAGAAGAATTGGCAGCTCAAACCAACCTATTATTATAGATACATGATATAAAGCAAACATAATTGAACTAAATAAATAACAATATATTTTTCTAACATGTTTTTTTAGTAATAAAAAAGATAAATTTCTAAAGAAAAATTCTTCAAGTAACGAATTAAAAAATGAAATATATATAAGAACTAATACAATATTACCTTTATTAATACCAGAATTTATATCAACAAGAGAAACAATATTAGAAAAATCATACTTTTCAGTTAGTAAGAAATACAAATATAAAATTATTAAATAAAACATAAAACCAATCGAAATAGATTTAAACATTCCTTCTTTTTTAAGTTTTATCATTCTAATTAAACTTTTTCTATCACGTTTTGTAAGAATAAAAAGAGGTATAACAAAAAATAAGATAATTTTAATTAAACACTTTATAGTATAAATAGGTTTAACAAATAAATCTAATAACGTCATACAAACACATGCAAATATCACATATAATATAATTTTTTTACTCTTTTTTATTCTTCTACTCATACATTCAATTATAACATTAATTTAATATTATTGACAATTATAAATAATTATTTTATTCTAAAAAAAAGAGGTGCAAAGTGAAAGATAAAGAAAAGATTAACAAACTAAAAAAAACAACAAAAAAAGAATTTGAAACATATAAAGAAGATGTAAAAGAACTAAAACTAGATGTATTTGATACAAAACCATTTATACAAAAATTAATATTTTTTGTTGTAGGTATAGAAAGTTTCATAATAGGATTTGCTCTTTATTTTATATTAAAAGATGATAAAAAATGGCAAACTGGATACATACTAGCCGGATCTGTAATCGGATTAATAGCAACACTAGCAGAAATGCTAGAAAAACTATTAGCAATTATAGCAAAATAAAAAAGGTAATTTATGATTGAAGTTGTAAGATAAAAGTGGACACATAAAAAATGTTTCCACTTTTTTGTTTGATATAATTAGAATAAGGAGATGATTAAATGGCAAGTAAGGGTCAAAAATTTAAAACGAGAACACCTGAAGAAAAATATAAAATAA
>JAZUBJ010000148.1:0-7070 GCA_045638445.1 Bacilli bacterium
CGATAATTTTATTATTTATATTTAATATACTGGATAACATAACAAATAAATCAAACCAAATAAAAAAAATCATTCCAATAATTTCATTTTTAATACCATACATATTTTTAATGAATAACACAATAATCGAAACATTCAAATATTTAATATTTCCAACAATAATAGTATTAATAATACAATCTATTAACTTATTAACACTAATTTTGTTAAAAATAAAAACTTCACAAAACTAATTGTGAAGTTTTTTACTATAACCCTAATTGTTGAGTTATTGAACCTATTCTAAATGAATCATATGATTCTGCAGTAATAAAAACAACATAATCTATATCATATTCCTTAACATAATCTTCAATACTCTTTCCTGTATTATTATGTCTATAATCAATTGAAACCATTGTATTAAATTTATAACAAGATAAAGATTCAAGAACATTAGTATATGATGTTCCAACATATAAAATATTAGGTGCATCTTTTAAATTAGTTTTTACAACTGTTTCACCATAATCGTCTCCCATATAAGCTGAAGCATATGTAATGTCATTTCCAAATATAGGAATTAAACTTTTTTGACCATTATCATATCTTGTATATCTTAATTTATTATTCTTAGGTACTAAATTATGCTCTTCTAATACAGGAACTATTGCTTGTCCTGTCTTACGATTATATGAACCATTTACCTTTACTTTTTTTATAATATATTCATTTTCAAGTAAATCAATATTAACATTATGTTTTACGTTTACAAAACTAATTATCTCCTCAAAAATAGCATATCCACCCCTAATATTAAGATGATGATCAGTTTTATAAAAAGGATTAATATTAGTATCTTTATTAAATAAGTCATATGAATCAATAAGATAAACATTATCATTTTTTTTATTTTTTATAATATCAATATATTTCAAATAACTTTTAGTACCATCTAAATAAGATTTTGGCAAATATTCTTTCATAACTATATCTTTTCTTGGTATAGCAACAAAAATAAAAGAAGCACCCAACTCATTTATATTATCAGCAACAGTATTTATATCATGAGAAATAACATTCTCTAAAGATTTAACATACTCAGTATCATCTTCTACAACTTGAGGATTTGGATATAATTGACCATCTTTTCCCAAAGCAATATCACCAAAATACTTATGCGGATTAACTAAAAAAAATAATTTGACCAAAATATTTTTTCCAATTAATTGATCAGAAAAAGCATCAGTATAAACTTGATAAATATTATCATTAAAAAAATTAGTAATATTAAATTTTGGAAACTTAGTCAAAGTACGAGCTTCATATACACTATATTCATTTTCATTTGATAAAGTCAATATTCCAATTGCAAAAACAACAAAAAAAACCAATCCACAAAATATCTTTTTAATAAAATCAACTTTCATATTATCACCTAAAACCTAAAATAAATAAATGGATTATAACTAGATTTTGAAAGAAAAATTATACAAAGTATAAATAACAAAAAAACAAATAAATAATATAATCCATAAATAATAAAATTATCTTTATTATTTTTGCTAAATAAATATTCTTTCAATTTAATAAATATTGGAGTTGAAAAAATCACTCCCATTATCAAATACAATCCATAAGTTTCCATATACATATAAATATAACTAAACGTCATATTATCATGTACTGGAATAAACATAGCATTTATTAATTTCATACATTGCTCTAAATTTTCTGCTCTAAATAATACCCATCCTACTATAACTATAATTATAGTATAAAAATGTTGAATAAAACCTGGTAATTTATCTAAATATTTTTTTATAACAAATTTTTCTATCATTAAAAAAACAAAATAATATAATCCCCACAACACAAAATTTATAGCCGCACCATGCCATAATCCAGTTAAACTCCACACTATTAATAAATTAATTATTTGTCTCCTTATTCCTTTCTTATTACCTCCCAAAGGAATATATACATAGTCTCTAAACCATGTAGACAAAGAAATATGCCATCTTCTCCAAAATTCTGTAATTGATTTAGATATGTACGGATAATTAAAATTTTCATTAAAATTAAACCCAAACATTTTTCCCAAACCAATTGCCATATCAGAATAGGCAGAAAAATCAAAATATATTTGTAAAGTATATGAAATAGCTCCCAACCAAGCAACTAAAGTAGTTAAACTATTAAATGAGTAAATTGTATCAGCTAAATGTCCAACATTATTAGCAATAATCAATTTTTTAGAAAGTCCAAAAATAAATCTCTCAAGCCCTAATGTAAAACTATCTATTGTTACTTTTCTATTACTAATTTCACGATCAATAGTTGAATATCTAACAATTGGGCCAGCAACTAATTGAGGAAACATACTAACATATAATAGCAAATTAAGAAAATTCCATTGAACTTTAACTTTCTTTTTATAAACATCTATAAGGTAACTTAATGATTGGAAAGTATAAAATGAAATACCAATTGGCAAAACAATCTCAGGAATAACTATATTAAGTGAAGATAATTTATTTAGAATATCAACAAAAAAACCAAAATACTTAAAATAAAATAGAACAATTAAATTAATAAAAATACCAAAAATAAATATTATTTTTCTATACTTTTTTAATTTTTTTTCATCAACAAGTATAGCAAATAAATAATTAATAAAAACAACAAAAATCATCAAAAACAACAGTTTTAATCCACCAAAGGAATAAAAAAGTAAACTAAAAAAAAGTAATACAATATTTTTAAACTTTTTATCTGAAATATAATATAAAAAAATCAATGCAGGCAAAAATCCAAATAAAAAAATTGAACTACTAAAAACCATTATAACCACCTAAAATAAAAATAACATAAATGTAAAAAAAATAATAGTTAAAAAATAAAAAAACTTCACAAAACTAATTGTGAAGTTTTTTGCTATATCCAGGATTAATTAAACTCTTATAAAATTCTTCTAATTCTTCATCATCATAACTAACAAAATCTACACTAAATGTATCATCATGCACATAAGCACTTTTTCTCTTTATTCCATCTTTAGTAGAATTATAAACATCTACTGTTGAATATTCTTTATCAAATTCATCAACCAACGGACTTAATCTATAAAAGTTACTCATGACAACTATACTATTACCATGTCTTCTTATATTACCATCTATCCATCTATATTCATGTTCTCCAGCTAAAGAACCATTAAAACTTACTTTATTACCTTTTTTAATTAAATGCATACTTACAATACTATATTTTCTACTATCATTTTCATTAATAAAGTAACTACTATCAATAACATCTTTTAAGTTTCTAATAAATTGTATACACGAATCCCTATCAGCTCTCTTTAAATTTTCACTAGAAATATATTGTTCTAAAAGAATTTCTTCTAAGTTATCTAACATATTATTTCCCCCTAACCAAAACATGTTTTTCTTCAACTACTGGATTATAAAAATCTTCTTTATTTATTCTATTAAAAACATAAGTGGATTCACCATAACGTGTTATTCTTAAAATAACATCTTCTTCTAATCTACATAAAGTTTCACCATATTCAAATATAGCATCATCATTAAATGGAATATCTCTTCTCATAACAGTCACATCTTTTAAAAATACTTCGTGACTATTTATATCATATATAGATCCACTAATATATCTAGTTTCACTATCAGATTGAATATTACCATAAAATTCTATTTGTTTAGATAAACCTCTTTTCTTTTTAAAATGCATATTTAGTATTTTAAAAGGTTCTTCTCCTATATAACTATCAGTCAATTCTTTAGAATTACGAAGTATAGTCATATAATAATCTATCTTCTTAGTAGATAATCCACTAGCAGTAATATTTTCATTACTTGTCAAATTAATTACACTCTCCTTCAAAGCAAGCATATTATACCATAAACACCGCAAAAAAGCAAATTATGAACAATATGGCAAAAAAAAAGAACTAATTGTAGTTCCTAAAAAGAATCAATATTAACTTTAACTTTTTTATTTCCGTCATTATATGCTTTTGCTTGAATTAAAGTTTTGATACTATTAGCAATTTTACCTTTTTTACCAATAACTCTACCCATATCATCTTCAGCAACTATAATTTCAATAATAGTTTCTCCGTCAGTACTAAATTCTTGAACCTTAATCATATCAGGTTCTTTTACTAGTTTTTTAACAATTAATTCAGAAAATTCAACTAAATTCATTATTTATTTTTTCTTTTAGAATTATGGAATTCCTCCATAACACCTACTTCACTTAAAATGTTTTTAGCAGTATCAGTAGGTTGAGCTCCTTCCTTAAGCCATTTTAAAGCAGCCTCATTGTTAACATTGTATTTTTCTGCTTCTAAAGGCATATAAGTACCGATAGATTCAATAACATTACCATCTCTTTTAGCTCTAGAGTCAGCTACAACTAAACGATAATAAGGTCTTTTCTTAGAACCCATTCTTTTAAGTCTAATTTTTGTTGCCATTACGTTCCCTCCTCGTGAATAATGATACAATAAAAAAGTGTGCGTGTCAACCTTTTTTTGTTAACAAACACACAATTTTTTTATCTATCTTTTTATTACCGTTTTTTCCACAGAAAAACATAGAACAAACAATTAAAATATATTATCTATCACTCTTAAATTTATAACCTTTATGATAAGGAATTAACTTATTTCCTTCAACTACAAAAGCACTTTTAGCAATATCTAAAACGGGAATATCATTAGAAGAATCACCATAAGCAATATTTATATTATTTAAATCAGGAACTAATTCTTGAAGTCTTCTTACTTTCTCAGTATTCTTACAATTACTACCAATTATTTTTCCATTTGAATCTGTCTTTGTAGCAATTACATTTTTAACACCTAGTTCACGAGCAAACACACTAATCCACAAATAATAAGATGCACTTAAAATAATATCATGTTCACTTTTATTTCTTAAATACCATGGTTTAATTTTGTGCATATGTTCTTTAACAAAATCATTTATAAACTTTGGATAATTAGGAATTTGAAAAATAAAAGATAACATTTCTTCTTTTACTCTTTCAAATAAAACCAAATTTCTCTTATATTCTTTATTTACTTTTCTTGCTCTCATTAAAGCTTTAATAGTAATTTTAGGATACTTTTTTAAAGCGTATTTTATAATATCTTTATTTGTATCTCCATCATATATAGTGTCATCAAAATCATAAACATTCATTAATCTCACCTCTATCTTTACTTCATTATAAAATAAAAAAACTACTTAAACAAGTAGTTTTATCTATATGGAATTTGTATTGGTGTTACTAAAGGTTCTTTTGCATTAACATCAAGCCTTTGATAAATATTATCAAACAAATAGCCAACCGAAGTACAACCAATTCCTAAAGTGTTCTCATCAAAAACACAAGGATTTTTACTAGAATAATAACCATATCTATTAAATGCTTTTTTTATTTTATCAAAATCTTTACTATATTCTAGATGTATCAAATATTTATCAGGTATTTTGATTTTTCTATAAGGGTTTTTAGACATTCTATTTGGCAAAACATGAGTATTTTTATTTAACATCTCAGTACTTTTTATTATTAAATACACATCATCAAATTTATCTAAAGTAAAGCTATCATCAAAATATAAAGTTCTTAATGTTTCACCTAATGCTAAATGATCAGTATGAACATCAAAATACGTATAAGCAAAATGAGATACATCACTTTCAAATTTATCATCCATATAAATCATAAATTCTTTTAAAGAATTCATATACTTATTATAATTCTTATCTGTTTTTTTAAATCCTGCGTCAGGAAATCTATTAAACCCATATTCTTCTATAAACTGTATGTTTTTTACTCCCAATTCTTTTAAAGCATTAACATACTCTTCATCCCTTGCCTGATAAAAATTTAAATCTAATGAATGAACTTTATTATATGTTTTTATTGAATCTTGAATTTTTTTGCTTAACTGTGTTTGAGATGCATTTCCATCTGTAACTAAAACCACATAAACATTATCTTCTCCAAGTTTTTCAATAGCAGCTGTTATAGTTTGTGCATAAAATAATGTTTCATCATCTTGATGAGGAACATAAAATACAGCTTTATTATTTGAAAATAACATATCATAATATGACAAATCATTTTTTATAATTTTATCTTTTTTAATGCTATATAATGCATTTCTAATATTAAAATAATCAGCATTATCAAAATAATAAATATTTTCTAAACTCAAATAATCAATTGTTTCTAAATAAACAGAACTTAAATCATCTTTATAATAAAATAATACCGAATCATTTTTTAATGCATCTAAAGTAGCAATACTTATATTTTTTAAATCATTAATAAAAATTATGTTTTTATAATATATATTAAATTTCTTAATTAAATTTGCATTATACTCTTCAACATTAGTTCCTTGAATTAAATCTATGTTCTTATCAAAAATTTTAAGTTTATGAATTAAATTACTTGAAACAACATCACCACTAATATATATATTTTTTATACCTTTATTATTATTAAAATAATTATTTAAATAATCATTATAATTTTCTTGATTTACATACAAAATCGGAATATTAAGTTTACCATATATATCTGATGATACACTTAAATATTCTTCATCCATAACTACACCAAGTGAATCAGTATTATATAGTAATGTTTCATTCATAACATTATTTGATAATTCATATTTATCTTTTCCATCTACAAAATTAACTTGAATATCAAATGTATCTCTTATAACATTTTCTATATCATCAGAAATTTCATTACCAATAACATAAATGCTATTTGAATTTAACCTTTTAATTTCATTAATAGTTTCACTATCTATACCCTCACTATTAAAAAATAAAATAGGAGCTTTTAAAAAACCAGATAAATTACATGCTAAATACTCACCAAATGTATCTTCAACATCTACTAAAATTACAAATTCACTTCCATCCGAATAAATTTCTTTTGATAAATCAATCGAATGTTTAAATTTATCTATATTATGTTCTAACTTTACATATTGAAGTTTTATATCATCAAATGTTATATTCTTATTAATA
>JAZUBJ010000149.1:0-2731 GCA_045638445.1 Bacilli bacterium
AAACATCATTAAATGGAATTCACCACTTAGAGGATGTAAATATAATAAGTAAAGAAGAAAATAATTTTAAAAGAAATTTATTACTACAAATCGCAACAAACAAAGATAATATTAATAGTAATAATCATAGATATGATATGCTATTTATAACAACATTAAAATTAGAAAAATTAAATCAGGAAAATATAAAAGTATTAAACTATTATTTATTAACACCAAAAGGAATTAATGATCCGCTTCATATTCAAAAATTAGAAAATATTTATGAACAAATTATAAACGAAGAAGAAATATCAATTCCAAAAAGGCAAACAACATTTAATAGAATACTAAGAAGAGGTATATAATGAAAAAGAAAATATATATAATTTTTTCAATAACACTTTTATCACTTGTTGTAACATATGTAGATGCAGTAATAAAACCAAATTATTTTGCGAAAATTCCATTTAAAATAATAGCTTTTCTATTATTACCAATATTATATTTTATTGTTAATAAAGAAGAACAAAAGGAATTTAAAAAATTATTTAAATTTAGAAAAAAAGACATTTTAAAAGGAATAAAAATAGGATTACCTATATATATAATGATGATGGCTTCATATTTCATCTCAAGAAATATAATAGATTTTTCAAATGTAGCACCTAATTTATCACAAACAATGGGGATAACAAAAGAAAATTATTTTTTAGTAGCACTTTATATTCCACTATTAAATTCATTTCAAGAAGAATTCTTTTTTAGAGGATACGGTTTCATACAATTAAAAGAAAAAACATCAAGAATTTTTGCATATATTTTTACATCATTAATGTTTTCGATTTATCACATTGGTATGCTTATAGGGTCATTTGATTGGTATGTAATTGTATTACTTTTACTTGGACTTATAGTAGGAGGATGTATATTTAATTATTTAAATGAAAAAAATGACAATATATATGTATCATGGATAGTTCATATGTTTATAAATTTTGCAATGAACACAGTTGGAGGAATACTATACGGAATTTTTTAGTAAAAATAATATATTTATGGTAAAATTACAATAGGTGATTATATGCAAATTGTAGATAACAAATGTCCTACGTGTAATGCTAATTTAGAATACAATATAGCAAAACAAAATTGGAAATGTAAGCATTGTAGGAATGAATACGAATTACAAGATATGAAAAAACTAAGACACAGAATTAAAAGTGATGTAAATGAATTGATTTGTCCAACGTGTAATGCAAAACTATTTACAAATGAATCAGATTTATCAGCAAAATGTGTGTTTTGTAGAAATAATGTAATTATAAATAAAACAAAAGATAAATATCCAACACCTGATAAAATTATTCCATTTAAAATTGATAAAAATACAGCAAAAAGGATAATAAGAAAAGAATTCAAAAAAAAGAAATTATTACCAAATGATATAAATGACTATTTAAAAGAAATAAAAGGGGTATATATACCATTTTGGTTATATACAAATAAATATGATGTAATCATGAGAAAAAAAATGAGAATTGTAGGTAAAGCAAAAGTAACATTTAAAAATGTTCCATTTGATGCAAATCAACATTTAAATAATGAATTAACAAAATCAATAGAGCCATATGATTACAAAGAAATTGTTGATTATGATTCAGCATACTTATCTGGAATGTTAGCTCAAAGATATGATGTAGATGTTATAAAAGAAAACGATGAAATAAAGAAAAGATGTGCATATACGATAGAAGAAAAATTTGGAAGAGTTCGAACAAAAGAAAACGTATTTCCAGATTTTATTAATGAAACATTACAAGAAGAGCAAATAGAATATGCACTTTTACCAATATGGTTAACAACAATTGAATATAAGGGTAAAATATATCATATAGCAGTAAATGGACAAAGTGGAAAAGTATCAGGAGAATATCCAGTAGATTTCATTAAAAATGTAAAATTAATAGTTATAGTATTTATCATTTCATTGTTAGTTATAACATCAATTGCAATTTATCTAAGAATGAGAGGTATAATATAATGAAAAAAATAATAGCAATACTTTTAATTCTCATGACACCAATTCTTATAAATGCATCTGAAGAAAAAATAACTAATATTAATGAAACACTAATATATGACTATGGACAAATTCTAGAAGAAGATTACGAAGAAGAATTAAAAGAAAGAATGAGAGAATTTAAAAAAGTGAGTCAGATGAATATATTTTTAGTAACTGCATCAGACATCACTCAATATAATAACCTTCAAAAAAGTGTTGAAAAAGCAAAAATTCCAGAAAATTTAAGAATTGGAGATCATACAATAGGAATTTTATTTTTAAATAGTAAAATTCATAAATTATATCATCTATCAAATAATTCAGATTGGCATAGTTTAGACCTAAGAAAGTTTAGTATAGCAGAGTTAGATGGAAACTATTATACAACATCAAAACAAAGAAGTATTCCAGAAATATTAGATGATATAACAAGCTATTATGAATTTAAAAATTCAATAATAATTATAGTAATTTTTGCTTCATCACTATTATTTACAAGTGTAGTGGTAAGATTAATAAAAAACAAATATAAAATAAGGAAAATTACAGAAGCAGATAACTATATAGATGATGAAAATATAATCGTAAAATAATAAAATTCAGGGGGGAATATATGAATAAAATAGCAAGACAATTAGTTTTAAAAAAAATAACAAATAATTTAGGTAAAGTAGAAGTTACAAAAGA
>JAZUBJ010000150.1:0-6571 GCA_045638445.1 Bacilli bacterium
AATAAGGTGATAATATGAAATATAGACATAAAATATACCAATTGTTTAGTAAAAAATTAAATGTACCAAAGAGAATACTTTCAAAAGTGTACAACAATAGAGTTACGCTAAAAGAGTATATTGAATACGAACTATACGGAAAAATACCACTAGAATGTCTTTTAGAAGAAGATAGAAAAATATTAGACAAATTTGGACTTGAAAAAATTTTATCATTAGATTGGGAACTTTTTAATATAAGTTTTTATATTCATGATGAAATAGATTTAAATTTAATACTAAAAAATATTCCAAAAGAAGTAGAGGATATAAATGAAATATTATATGAATTATTAAAAACAAAAATAAGACCTAGTCAATATTCAACAAAAATGAAAGAGTTATATCCAGATAGAATATTTTTAATTAAAGAAGATGATACAAAAGATATTAAATACAAAAAAGAAAGATATAATGAAGGAGACGTATCACTTGAAAATATACTAAAAGATTGGGAATTATATAAAGATAAAAAATTAGATTATTGTTTATCAAATGACAATAAAAATTCATATAAAATAACAGAAGAAGAACTAAGAGATTTTAAAAACAAATATGGTAATTTAGTATCATTAATAGTAAAACATAATGATATATATAAGTTTATATATGAACACAATATTTTAAAAACAGAAGTTGAACAAAAAGAGTTTATAAAAAAATTTACAGATGATTTAATTAAAGATAAACAATGGTCATATCAAAATGTAGAATTAATTAATGAAGAATATATGGAAGTATTCAAGTATTCATCTTTAGAAGAATTTTTGAAAAATATACAAAGTAGTTACGGGGCATATTTATTAGAAGAATTAAACACACTATCACCAAATTATATATTTAAAACAGAATTTCCATTTGAGTTATTCAAAGATCCAGGAGTTTTAGGTTTCGTAGGGATATATGGTTTAAAAAATACAATAGAATTTGATAGAGAATGTGGTAATTTCTTTTCTAAAAATAATTTTAGAATATTAAAAATAATGTATGAAACATATATGCATTATGCACATGGTGCACAAGACGGATTAAAATTTTATATAATACAACCAAGAGATGAAAATGGTAATTTATATGAAATACCATATAGAAAAGAAGATTTCTATGAAACTATAAGAAGAATGATAGTAAATGGTCCAACGAATTATGACTACGCAGAAAAAGCACCAAATTATTCGGACTTAAAAGGTGAATTTAGAAAAAAATATCAAGAAATGTTTGTAAGTGAAGATGCACCACAAGAATTACAAGATGCATTTTATACAAAAAAGATAACACCAAGATTATTAAAAGACCATCCAGAATATATAGAATATTTAAGAGGAAAAAATCTGCATTCTTGCTTTGAAAAAGAAAGCGCAAGAACACAATTAGAAAGTGGATATTTTAAATATATCAATCTATATGAACATCTAAGTAAAAATCTTACATTTGATGAAATGATGGAGTATATTAAAGAATATGCAGATATAATAGAAATGTATTCGAATCTAGACCATCGCGATAGAGTGCACATAGATTTTATTATAGATACAGAACCAACTTATGAAAGCATAATGAGTAGTACAGATGAATTATTTAGAAAAATGATTATAGAAAAAAAGAGTCCATATACACCAAATGTACCAAAACATCTAAAAGAAAACTGTAAGGAATTATTCATGAGAGAAGATGCACCACAAGAACTATTAGATATGTTTTATAATAGAAAAATTGATAGAAGAATTTTTTTTCATCATCCAGAATATAGAGAATACTTTAATAATATAGACCCAAAAGTTATTTGTAGACCATTACTAGTTTGGTCATCTAAACCAAATGGGGGAAGTAGACAAATAAATCTAATAGAAGACATAAAAGAAAAATTTGGTCATTCAGCAATAGATATAGTATTATATTATGGAGAATACTTAGAAAAAATGAGTGAAACAAATGAACTATTACATTTTAACCACTCATCAAATTATACAAAAGATGACTTACAAGATGAATTAGATAAACAAGTCTACGAATTAATAACAAGTGGTAAAACAAAATATGATGAATATATGAGTGAATCATTTAAAAATAAACATCCAAATATGTTTTTAAGTGATGATGTAGACCAAGATATAAAAGATAAATTTTATAATAGAAAATTTAAAAAAGAAGATTTTGAAAATAATCCGGAATTACTAGATAAATTTGGAGATACAAATATAATATGCGGTTTACCATTAGAGTATGCATGGCTTATTCCATTGTTTAAAAATTCAAAAAATGCAAATGAAAATAGACTAAAAGTATTAGATGAATTTTTAGAAATAAAAGATGTATCACTACAAAATGCATTCAAGGAATATATGGCAGATTGTATTGATGAAATAGATTTAGAAAAAATAAAATATATTGCAGAAGTAATGAAAAGATTATCTTTATCTAATTCTAAAGAAATGATAACATTCAGAAAAGAACTTGCAGTACAAATACTTAATTCACAAGACCCACTTTCAAGTTTAGAAAAAATAGAAAGTATATTTATAAAAAATAATATACCAACAGTTGGAAAAATATATTCGTGTTTTGAAATATTACATCCTAATTTAGAAAAATTTGATTTTAGCCCAAGTTCAACAACATCACCAGTATTAAAAAAGAATTCTAATGAAGGAAGAAAAGCAATAATATTTTCTGATTTAATAAAAGCATCATTTGGTTCAAATAATAGAAGTGTTAATAAATACTTATCAAATATTGGTATTTCTAATAGTTTATATGAAAATATAATAAACGGTAATATAAAATATGATGAATTAACAATAGAAGAACAAAATGAATTAAAACTATTTTTGAAACATTTGATAACATTATATAACAATACAAAAAAAGGTAAACGAGATTTAAATGGATTTGAAGAAACATCTGATGTAGTTAAAGATATAACAGAAATAAAAAAACTATTATCTCCAAATGGAACACTAGATTATAACCTAGCAGATAGAGTAATAAATATGTTTTGTCATTTTGCAGGAATTAAAACATTAAAAGAAGCAAAAGACTATATCGAAAACAAAATTAAAACTGCAGAACAACGAAATATAGAAGCATCAAAAAGAGATATGGTATTAGAAGAAGGAGATTATATAAAAGGAATACAAGGTGGTATAGCATACTTAGGAAGTATTCTTCAAAATGGAAGCGTATCAAAAGAATATTTAGGTTCAAGTGCTGGAAGTGATGCAACACCACTAGATACAGACATATCAAGAATAATGAAAAGTGAAGGAACAAACAGAGATAAAATATTATCAACAGAAGCATCAACTTATGGAAATATATGGTTTGTTTTAAAAAATGATGATAGATTCCAGGTAACAAGAGGAGAAGAACAAGTTGAAGAACAAGACATAAAAAGAAGTGATAAACTTGAGGTATTTCTAACTGGAGTTGTAGGAAAAGGACACTATGGAATTAGAACAGGATTTTCATCTAGCGATATAAATTATATAGTTGCAGAGAAATATGACGAAAAAGTGGCAATGGAAATAGTAATAAACGGATTTTATATACCTATCGCAGACAAAGATGGAAAAATTATTTTTACATATGAAGATTATCTAAATTTGAAATCAAAAATGAATGGTCTTTCATACTATGGAGAAAAAAAATATAAGTTTTCAAATAATTTAGTTAATGCAGAAATAGAAGAAATCGCATCTAAATTAGATGAAAGCAATGCTGAAGTAGCTAAAAAAAGAAAAAGAATCAACGAATTAATACATAGTGCTTTAAAAGAACTAAATTTGGAACTAAAAACAACTATTGATGGAGATTTAACGTCAGGTGTAGTAGAACTAATCGATACAGGTTCAACAGGAAGAGGGACAAATAAACCAGGTGATGGAGATTTTGATTTCATAATGAGAGTTGATAAAAAAATACTATCTGACCCAGAAAGAATAGAAAAAGTAAAAAGAGCATTACTTAAAAAGTTCAATAAAATTGGTTATGTTGGAATTATATCAACAGGAGATTTTAGATTAAAAGATGTAAATATAGAACCAAATGTGAATGTTGATATTGATATTACTTTTGTGGAAAAAACAGATCAGGTAACATATTCAACTGATATGTGCCTTCAAGATAGACTAAAAACTATTTATGAAACAGATAAAGAAAAATATAAATATGTAATTGCAAACATATTGCTTGCAAAAAAAGTATTAAAAGAAGCAAAAGCTTATAAACCATATAGAAGTGATAGCACACAAGGAGGACTTGGAGGAGTAGGCGTAGAAAACTGGATTTTACAACACGGCGGTTCATTTAAAGATGCAGCAAAAAGTTTTCTTGATGCTTCAAGAGGAAAGACATTTGAAGAATTTAAAGAAATATATAAAATATGGGATTTTGGAGAAAACCATCTAGCGTTAAGTAAAGCAAAATACTCACATGATAACTTTGTTAATAATATGAGCAAAGAAGGATATGAAAAGATGCAAAAAGCATTAAGAGAATTCTTACTTCTATATGAAGAAGATATGACATATACAAGCAAACGTAAATAAAAATGATAATTTACAAACCATTAACAAAATATAAGAGAAAGGTGAATATTATGAAAAAGTATTTTAAATGCTGGAATAAATTTGAAGTAACTTTATTAGTAACCGGAATACTTATATTATTAAGTATTGGAATATATTTAGATTGTGGACTATTAACAACAATTGTACCTGTTATAGGATTCTTTTCAGCACTTCACCAAGCAAAAGGTCTAGTTATAGGACAAATAGTTGGAGTTTTAATGGCAATATTATATTCAATAATGTCATATTCAAATAATTATTATGGTGAAGTTATAGTATATTTATTTGTAATATTACCACTTTATATCTCGGGAATTTATACATGGTTAAAAAATAAAGATAAAAAAAGTTCAAAAGTTAAACAAAATAAAATAAAACAAAAAGAATGGTATATTTTATCTATAACAAATATCATATTATTTATTGGATTATACAATTTATTAAAATATTTTAATACAAATAACTTATTAGTTTCAACAATATCAATGAATATTAATTTAACAGCAACATATCTCTTGGTAAGAAGAAGTAAATATAGTTTCTTGTTTTATTTAATAAACGCATTTATATTATTGATATTATGGGGAATACCAACGTTTAAAGGAAATATTATGTATTTACCAATGACATTAAATGCGATACTATTATTAATAAATAATATATATGGGCTATATAGCTGGTCAAAAAAGTAAGGTGATTTTATCACCTTTTTATATGCTATAATATGTATGGGTGAGGAAAATGATATATTTAAAAAGTTTTGAATTATTAAATGAAAATAGAGAACACGGACTATTTGATATAGAAAGAAGACGAATATTTAATAATTATTATCCAATCGGAATATTTACAAACAAAGAATTAGAAGAAATTAAGTTTGATAGAATAACAATATTTTATGGTGGAAATGGAAGTGGAAAAACAACATTATTAAATATTATCTCAGAGAAACTTGAGTCAATAAGAAAAAGTAAACTTGATAAAGGTTCATATTTTGATTTATATGTAGATAAATGTAGTTATGAAATGTCATTTGAAGAACCAATGGAAATAAAAACAATAACAAGTGACGACGTATTTGATTATCTACTTGATGTAAGAAGCATTAATTCAAATGTTAATAGAAGAAAAGAAAGATTAAGTAGAGAATATATGGAAGCAAAATTCTCATCAAAGAATAGTTCATTTGATAACTATGAAGAAGTAAAAAATGCATATGACTCAAAAACAAAATCAATGTCAAAATATGTAAGAGATAGACTAGGTAATAATAATATAGTAGAACAATCAAACGGCGAGTCAGCATTATTATTTTGGGAAAGGGAAATAAAAGAAGATAGTATATATATACTAGATGAACCTGAAAACTCTCTTTCAGCAGAAAACCAAATAAAACTAAAAAAATTCATAGAAGATTCAGTAAGATTTTATAATTGCCAATTTATTATCTCAACGCACTCACCATTTTTATTAAACCTTTTAGAAGCAAAAATATATGATTTAGATTCAATCCCAGTAAAAACAAAAAAATGGACTGAATTAGAAAATGTAAAAATATATCATGAGTTCTTTAAAGAACATGAAAGCGAGTTTGAATAATGGTAAATGATTTATTAATAGAATTCATAAACGAAGAAAAACTAAATGCACTTGAATTAATAGATGCACTTTATCATAAAGAAAAATATAATTTATCAACAAATCAAATAAATAATATAAAATTACAAATAAATGAAAAAATAGAAGAATCAGATAATAAAGTTGAATTACTAAAAATAAAAGAAAAACTAATCCAGTACAGTATGGATACAACTCTTGTAGATAGAATAATAAAAAGACAAGAAAACATAACTAATGAAGACATTCAAAATCTAGATTATATAGAAGTAGAATATTATATAAATGATGGTTTTAATAAACTTACTTTAGAACAAAAAATACTTTTATATAAAAAATCACTTCAA
>JAZUBJ010000151.1:0-2561 GCA_045638445.1 Bacilli bacterium
ATTGCTGCATTTTTTGATTTAAATAATATCATTAATTCTTTTAATGCTGCTTTTGTATAATAAGTTAAATTTCTTCCATTTAAGTCACTTTTTACTTGTTTAGTATTTTCGTTAGATAAATTTTTATCTTCTACTAAACTATGTTTTTCATACATAGTTGGGTCTTCATAATTAATAAAACTTATTTCAGTAAAATCATCATCATGATATTCAGCATTAAATATATCACTTGGATTTTTAGTTGATTCATATTCTTTATCATCTAATCTACTTAGTACAACTAAATCAACACAACTATCTAATGCATAGTGTAATTCTTTTACTGCTACTACTTTATTTCTTTGTCTATCATAAATTAAATTAATTTTTAAATGTTTAATTTCTCCTATTTTTGATGGACTTATAAAATTATATTTCTTTTCTGATTCAGTTTTATTTGTTTCAACTAGTACAACTGTATTTTGATGAAATTTAACTGCTATAGTAGAATTAGTACAATATGCATATAAGTAATTATATAAGTAGTTTATTAATATTGTTGGTATTAAATTATTTTTTATTTTGTTTATCAATGATTCTAATTCTTCTTGATTTATAGTTTGATTATTTTTTTGTTTTCCTCTTAATAAGAAGACCAATTTTTTTGATAAGTCTGTATCCATATTAGTATCTCCTATCTTTGTATATTTTTTTCTTCTTGGGCTATTAGATATCTACACATAGCCATTGTTTCACTTACATTTTTACCATATTTTGCTACTATTAGTCTTTTTCTAAAATCACTATATAATCTTTCACATTCATCTATAGAATAGTTTTTATCTTGTTGCATATTTATTAGTGCATTTTTTCTTGCTGCATATTCATCTTGAAGTGCTTGGTCTTTTTGTCCTATTTTATGATATATGCCTGTAACTGCTATTACTGGGTTTCCTTCCTTATCTTGAATTGTATCTAGTTGAATTCTTGTGCATGCTTTTACATTTCTTTTTACGTAACAATCTGGTTCTTTTTTATATGGTGAATGTTTACCAGTGTAATTTGATATAACTGGATTATCTGATAGAGTTCTTTCTATATATTCTAATTCTGATAATAGTACATCAACATTTTTTCTTCCATTTATTGGAGATGGCATATCCAATGAAAATTCGTATCCATGTGGTGCTGATAATTGAACTGATGTTCCATTAAATACCACTCTTTTGTTTTCACCTTCAATATCACAATCAAGTGATGATTTTCCATCGCCTACTGGAAGTGTAATAAATCTAACTTTTGATTTTTCTTTTGGTATTTTTAATGAACTATTTCTTTCTAAAAATAAAGATAATTCATTTAATCTTTCTTCTATTTGTTCATAATTTATTTCTAATTCCGAAAAGTCATTTTTAAATTCTTCAAACCTACTTTTGAATTCATCAAATGCTGACTTTAAAATTGCAATTGATTCTTCATCAAAACATAGATTATCATCTAACTCTAGTATTTTTTTACCTTCTGCTTCAAGTGATGTTAATTCTATTAATAAGCTATCTATGTCAAATGGTGTTTCGTCAATTAACATATCACCTAATGCGTTTACGATTATGTCTTTTACTCCGTTTGGATCGTAAAATCTTGGTCGTCTATATTCCGCCATACCTTCTTCTCCTTTATTATCTATAATATAATTTTATCATATAGATAATAAATGAAAAGTTTTAAATGTTATTTTTTACATTTTTTTAGTACTTCACTTTTTATTTTTTCGTTTATTGTTTTTTGTATTATTGAATATATACGTAAATAGTTTTTAGTATAAATATATAGTATTTTATTTTTACTATGAAATTTATAATTATTTTCTCTTTCAATTTTATTCATTATTAACATTAATGTTTTAGGGGTAAACGTTTTAAATATTTCATATATATATTTTTTATGATCTTCCTTTAAATTTTTTATAAAATATTCACATTCTTGATACTTTGGTTTTTTATTCGTGACACTACATGCCATTGGTTTTGTTACACAATCTAAGTTTTCTATAAACATCCCATTATCAAATACACTTATATGGCCTATATTATTTTCATCTATTGATATACCGTAATTATTTAAGTGTCTATCAATATTACTAAATAAAACATCTATAAAATGCATTATATTTATTTCTAATTCAAGTTCTTCTTTATTATTTATTATTTCACTTAATGATTTTTTTACTATATCAAGTGTTATTCGTCTCCAGTATACATCTTTTTTTATTTCTGGTATTTCAGACATATACATAAAACCATTTAAATTGTGTAAGTCTTCGCTTACTAAACATCTTTTTTCTTTAATATAGTAATATTCTGGACATTTGATTCCTACCATATCAAATACTTCTTTACCAATTAATTCTCTAAATACTTCATCTTCACTACAATACTTAACATAATATGTTCCGCTTGATAAATTGTATTTTCTAACATATTGTTTTTTTATTTCTTCTACATCTATTTTTAATTTTTCTTCTGTAGTTAAATCTAGCATGCAATCACCTATCTTGTTTTTCTTAATAAACGTCTTTGTTT
>JAZUBJ010000152.1:0-12593 GCA_045638445.1 Bacilli bacterium
ATAATAATAAAATTAAATAAGAAAGTGAACTGATATTATGATTAAAAGTAGCATAGTAAAATGTAAGTATTGTGAGGAAAAAATATTATTAAGATTTCAAGTTTCAAATTATGATATTCCATTTGATTTCTATTGTCCAAAGTGTGGTGTATCAATAAGTGGAATGTTAAAGACAAAAGGAATAGAATTAAGTGTTACAAATGCATCTGAAATTAATGAAAAAATAAAGAATGTTAAATATTATGGTAATTTTTCAATTGAATTTTTAAATACAAAGATAAGTGAATTTAGTTCAACTGATGAAATAAATAAAAGCGATTTTAGTCCCTTTATATTTACATGTAAGTTATTTGAAAGATATGAAGTATATGAAAAAGTAATTAGACAAATATATATGTTTTTAAAATTTAAAAATATAACATGGATAAAATTAAAATCATTTTATGAACTGTTGTTTAATTATAAAATAAATTTATTAAGAAAACCCATGCGAAAATATTCAGAAAATTACATAATAAAGAATGAATTAGATGCATCTATGTGTTTACACCAGTTAACACTTATTGGCATGAATTTTATTATGCCGGAAAAAACACTGGATGAATACACAAAGATGTCTCAAACATTAATGTTAAGTGAAAAAAGAAAAGAAATTACTCAGTTTATTGATTTTTTGAAAAATAAAATAAATTTTGATGAACTTTTATCAAAAATAGTAAATATATACGATAAATGGATTATTGATTTTGAAAAATATATGTCTATTGTTGCAATAGATATTGGAAATAAAACTAAAAATATTGATATGGAGAAATATGGGATTACAACGATAAGTTTTGAAAACATGAAGACATTTTTTTCAGAAAGTTACGAATTAATATTAGAAATGAATGTAATTCCCATTGGACTAAATAATATTTTTGAAAGAGGAAACTACAACATATTTTCACCAAAATGTAGTATAAAAAATTTTGAAGAATTCTATAATAAAACAAAATATGCACGAATTGAAGCATTGATAAAAGATGAAAAATTTAGTAAACACTTAATTTTAAATAATAATATAAGAAATTCAATTGCTCATTACGATTATAAGTTTAATAAAGGAAATCAAATAATAACATTTTATGATAGATATAAAAATAATTTAACGACAATAGAAGTGTATTATTTAGAGTTTGCTTTATATTGCTATGAAAACATAAAAAATATTATATATTTAAATGAACTATATTATGTAATAAGAAAATTAGATTATTCAAGAAAGGGAATAAAGCCAAATATTAAAAAGAATTTTAAAATTATAAACTTATTTGAAAATGACTAGGCAGAAAAGGTAAATAAAATAAAAATCTTGAAAATAAGGAAAAATTAGAATGTTGAAGTATAAAAAATGCTTAAAGATAATATAAACAAATATATAAAATTATGAAAAAGAATGTCAAACATGAGATTCTTTTTTTATGATATAATGATTTTGTAAAATACGGAGGTTAGTATGGAAAATATCAGAGTGAAATTAATAACAATTATACAAAAATGGAGTTCTGGTAAATTACCAATTGGAACAAAATTTGAATTAGAGGGTACTGACAAAGTAATTGTACTGACAAGTTGTGAGGGATATCCTAATGGAAATTTCATTTTTGAAAATGGCGAAGAATTTGAGATTGGTAAGTATTTCAATTGTTTTTTTACTCAATTAGAAATAACTTTAACTGAAACTAAACCAGAAACAATATATATAGAGGATGTATGGGATGAATATGATGCTGCATTAAATCCAAATGAGACATCAAAAAATGAATTAATTATAAGAAATGCTGAAAGAAAAGATTTAATTGAATCATTTAAAGATATAAATTATTTTGATGTAACAGACTTGATTATACGTGTAGAGGAAATAGAAGAAAGAGAAAAGAAAAAAGGAACTCCTTTACCAAAATATGATATATATGATTTTTTGAAACAAAAAGAATATTTTACGCTAACAAATGAAAAATTGATGCTTCTATTTTTACATTGTACGTACGAGGTTATAGATAAAAACGAAACTGAAGGATATGAAGTATTAAGAGTGAAGATGAAAGAACATGAATTAGGAATAATGATAAAAGAAAATATATTTGGTCATCATTATAAATACTCATTTGCACCTAATAAAGAACTATTTGGCCTTGAATATTTTTATGAATCATATCAATCTACAGGATATTTTATAACAGGAGATAATTATTTTGATACTGCAATTTCATCTATGGAAAGATATGGTTCAAATTTTGCTCCACTACTAACAACAAATCCAGAAAAAAATGAAGCTAGTTATGGATATCAAGCAGATACATTAATAAAAACACTTTTTGCTTTCTCATGTGAAAGCTATTTAAAGTCGCTGTTGTTACTAAAAGGATTAGAACATTCTGAATTAAAGAAAATAGGACATGGACTATCCGAATTATTTACTGAATTAGATGATGACACTATAGCTGAAGTATATCAAATAATGGTAAATGAAGAAGACTATGATATAAATGAAAGCAATGATTCAAAATATTATGACTCACCAAGTTTAGAAGAAAAATTTATGTTAGATTTAGCAAAATACTCTTACTCATTTGTTGATGCAAGATATAGTGCTGAAAATGCAAAAGACACAAATTATGATTTTTTAAAGAAATTTGCTTTGTCATTAAGAAAAGTAATAAAATTAAAATATAATATGGAGTCACCATATGATTATATGATAGAAGATAGCACCTCACCAGAATTATAAAAATAATTTTACAACAAACAATAATCACGGAGGTTAATATGGAATTTAAATATACAAAAGGACTTTTATTATCCGATTTGCTTTGTTTATATAAAGAAACGAATGATGAAAAATATTTAAAAGAAATAAAAGACAGACTACATTTTTGTGAATTTACAAACGATGAGATTGAACAATTTCTAAGAATAGAGGGAGAAGTTATTGATTCACGTATTGAAAAATATAATGGACCAGTATCAAAAAAGTATTGGATATTTGGACATAAAAATAAAAAGAGAATATTTGATTCTTCCGATAAATATATGTACAATCCTGAAGATAATACAAATACACTTTTGTTATCTGAATTATTAGCTATTATTGATGAAGCAATTTTCTTATCGTTATCGAATGAAATTAATAGTTACAAGTCAAAAGATGAAATACTAGCACTCGCAAATGAAAATAAAAGTAATTGGTTATATATTGATTTTTATAGCAGAGTTGAATATATGTTAAGGTGTGCTGATCATGTTATGACTAATTCAATTTCATCATTATTTCCAGATAAGATAAGAAATCTATATGATAATGAAACTCAAATATTATTATTTAGATGGCCAAGTGAATTTTACAATTATGATAATTTATTTATTCCATATACTAATCAATACTATGACTTAAAAGAAACTTAAAACGCATAAGTTTCTTTTTATTTTGATAATATGGTAAAATAATATTGGTGATAACATGATATGTACAATTAGAAGAAGACTAAAAGAAGATATACCGTCTATTCAAAGAGTGGTGACTATTTCATGGAAAGAAACATATAAGGGAATAGTACCTCAAAGTGAATTAGATGAACTTGAAAATACAGAAGAATTAAGAATAAAAAATTCATATGAAAATTTTGATGAAAATGATAACAATCAATTTGTTCTTGAAATAGACAATGAAATAGTAGGTTTTGTAAATATTGGTAAAACTGAAGATAAAGAATTTGAAAATTGTGCAGAGATATTTGCTCTTTATATAATTGGAAAATTCAAAGGACAAGGATATGGTAAAAAACTATTTGAAAAAGCAGTGTTAGAATTAAAAAAACTAGGTTTTAATAAATTGTTAATATCATGTTTAAAAGAAAATCCCACTAATGAATTTTATAAACATATGGGTGGTATATATATAAAAGATGGAATATACAAAAGATTAAATCTAAAAGAAAATGTGTATTATTTTGATATATAAAAAAGAGGTGATAACATGAATATAGATAAAATTGAAGTTCAAAATAATGATAAGGAATTTACAATTTATCCTAAAAAATTAAGTGTATATATTGAGGGTAAAGTATATTATATTGAACAAGAAAGAATTGAAGAATTAATAAGAATTATAAGAACATGGAAAAGTGAATACACAGATAATTCACATACAGATGGTATAAGTTTTTGTGTAAAAGTACATAGTGATGGAAAAGTTGATGTTATGAAAGGAAGACGTGCTGTACCTGAAAATTATGAAGAATTCAATAAGTACGTAAGGAAAATATATGATAGAAGATAGCTTTAAATTAGCAGCTTCTCCGACTATAATACAAGATAAACTTGATGATATTATTGAGTCATTTGTAGAATTCTATGGAGAAGACAAAAGACAAGACATAGAACAAAAACTTAGAAATACCTTAATACTTAAATTTTGTAACACAGAAAATTTAGATGAAATTGTTACAAAGATAGAAAAAGATTTATTCGAAGATGTATTTGAAACAAAAATACGTTTCTTTACCCTTAATGTAGAAAAATTAATTACTATTCTTGAAAGCGGACAATCTGACTACATACATTTAGATGAAAGTATTACAGAAACATGTTTTAATGGTGAAAAAGATATAAACAAAATAATAGAAAACTATCAAAAAGGTTTATATCCTAAAGTAAATGAATTTATAAAAAAATATAAAGAAATAAAACCAAGACTTATTACTATCGAAGAACAGGTAAAACGTGAAAGAAAAAGAGAAAAAGATTTAGAAAAAAAATACGTTGGCATGTTAGTATCTCATTTTTCATATCTTTTTACAGAAGAAGAAATGAAAGAATATGAAAGATTTAACATGTTAACAAAAAGAATGAGGCAATATCTAGGTTATGGCATGACTTTAACGAGCAATGGATTTACTTCTTCAGAAGAAGAACTTTTACATGATCCAAATTCTTCAGAGTGGAGAATCAAAAGTATCAAAGATGATAGAATTGAATTCTTTAAATCTCATGGATTTAATTTAAGTGAAAACCCTGACTTATTAAATGAACCAGAATATGAAGATTATTTAAAAATACCAGAATGTCAACAACTACTTGAAGAAACATTAATTTTGACAAAAAAAATAGAAGAGAAAAGAAAAGAATTAAATGAGAGTAGAATAAAAGAACTTGTTTATGGATTAGAAGACTATCAAGAATGTCAAAGATACATAACAGAAAGAAATTTTGTTAATAAAAATGATGCTTTAGGTCCATTTGTATATCAAAGTCCAGTGTCATGTTGTGAAATGAATTTCATAAGGGTTGGAGATAAATTAGTACCATTTCAACTTATACTAATAAACGCAGGCATGAGTGATATAAACCAAACAACAATACATGAATTAAATCATGCATATGAAGCACATGTACTAGAAGTTAATGATAAAAGAGCGATTTCTATTACAGGTTGGGATTATGAAACAAGTGAATTTAAAGATAAAAAAGAACCAGAAGCACTTCAATATTCAGGTATAACTAGACCGTATGAATTAATGAGTGAATATGTAAATGATAGAATTTCAGAAGATATAAAAAATATAATGCAATCAAAAGGAAAATACATATTTGGTAAATCAGAATCAAGAAGCTCTAGTCCATATAGACATGTAGATTTCTTAGTTGAAGATTTTTATCTTAATTTTAAACCAGTTATTATAGAAAGTAGATCACATGGAAATATACAATATATATATGATAAATTAGGACAAGAAAACTTTGAAGCACTTAATAAATTAGTAAATAAATATTATGAAGTATTTGGTTTTGGACTAGATGGCAGAATATCAGTAATAGATTACTTTAATGATAGACCTTGTGAAAAAAAAGAAGTAATTGAACAAATGATAAATGAAAAAAATGCAATTTTAGAGCAAATGAAAATACACATGCAAAATGTAGAACAAACATTATAGAGGTTATATGGCAAACGATAAATTAAAATTAATTACAATATTACAAAAACATTCTTCTGGAAAAATACCATATGAAACAAAATATCAAATAGAAGATTCAGGAAAAATAATTATACTAAAAAAAGTAGAAGGATATCCAAAAGGAAAATTTCTATTTGAAAACGGAGAAGAATTTGATATACAACTTCATTATAATTCAGTGTTTACAGAACTAAAAAAAGAATATGTAGAACCATATTATAATGAAGAAGTTTGGGACGAATTTGATAAAAGTTTAAAGCCAGAAGAACCAATAGAAGAAGAGGAAATGTCATATTTTGAAGTAACAAGAATTGTTGAAGCAACAAATAGATTCATAAATGAAACAAGTGGAGAAATTGTTAATAAAGGACATTGTGATACAGCATTTTCAAGACCACTACAATTCGCGTCAAATACAAATTTCTATATGTTATTAAAAAACTGTGGTTTTAAAGAAATATCAAGAAATGATGAAGAAGAAAGTCGTATAATACAAATATATGATTCAAAAGGTCCAATTGGAATACTTTATAATATAAAAAAAGTATGGTTTTTAATTCCTGATGTTAAAAAAATAGGAAGTGAATATAATTATGAAGAAGATAAATCACTAGGATTCTTTTATTCAGCAGAAAACTATTTATATATAGCATTTGAAACGTTAGAAAGATATTCGATTCATTTAAGACCACTATTAACAGATAACACTAAAAGTAAAAATGGAGTTAGCTATGGTTATCAAGCAGATTCAGCTTTAAAAACACTTCTTGCTTTTTCGTGTGAATGTTATTTAAAATCATTACTTATTTCAGAAGGTAAAAGTATGAAAGATTTAAAAGACTTAGGTCACGGATTAATAGAATTGTATACATCATTAGACGCAGAAACTATGACAAATGTATTTGAACATTATAAATATGAGAAACTATATAATTTTAGTAGATTAGAAGAAATGAAAAGAGAAGATACAATGGATGAATTTGTAAACGATTTATCTAAACATTCTCTATCATTTACAGAAGCAAGATATAGTGCAGAAAATTCCAAAGATACAAACTATGAATTTTTAAAAGAACTATCAGTTGCATTAAGAATTGTTGCAGGTGATAGAATGAATTCATTTTATAATGTTTCACCTTTTTACAAAGAAATAAATGAACAATTAAACAAACATTTATTGGGTTAAAAGATATTTTGATAATAATTGTATCCAAGATGAAGGTGAAGTGGAAAATAGAATAACAGCAGATGAACAAAAAATAATAGCAAACACAGTATTTTTTATGTACCACAAACATGTGCTTAAAGAAAATGGAGATGAATTGAGGGAAGAAGATTAAGGAACTTTAAAGTTCCTTTTAACATGGTTTAATCATTGTAAACAATAAGAAAATATGATATATTTAAAGAGAATAGTAAAGAGGTTAGAATATGCAAAAAAATAATATAAAGAAAAATAATAATGGATTTAGAAATATTGTAATAGTAGTGGTCGTAATATATGCAATTTCAGTATTTACAAGTATTATTGATTTTGATTCAGTCAATTTTCAATATGAAAATGAAGATGAAATATTTAGAATAATCTCATCAACCTCAACTTCAAAACTAGATGAAGAGATAATTGATTATGGAGAAGAAATTGGAATTGACGTAGAAATAGAACACTATGGAGATTTGGAAATTGTTGATATTCTAAATGAAGATAGTTCAAAATACGATGCTGTATGGATTTCAAATTCAATTTGGCTTTATATGCTTGATAATAGTTATCTAGTAACAGATAGTAAATCTATTGTAATTAACCCAGTAGTTATGGGAATTGAAAAGACTAAAGCAGAAGAATTGGGATTTGTAAACAAAGATGTTTATAATAAAGATTTATTAAATGCTATTAAAGAAGGAAAATTAAAGTACATAATGTCATCAGTTACAAAAACAAACACTGGTGCAACAGCATATTTAAGTTTCCTAAATAATATGGCAGGAAGTCCAGAAGTATTAACTGAAAAAATGTTAGAGGATGAAAAACTAGCAGAAGACTTAAAAGCATTTTTTAAAGGTGTACAAAGAGTCAGTGGAGACGAAGAATATTTATCAGAGATGTTCTTAAATGGTGACTACAATGCAATGATTAATTATGAAAACTCATTAATCGAAATAAATGCACAATTAGTTAAAGAAGGAAGAGAACCATTATATTTAATTTATCCAGTTGATGGAGTTGCAATTAATGACATGCCATTTGCATATGTAAGTAACGATTCATCAAATGAAAAAAATAGAGAAGACTTCTTAAAAATACAATCATATTTAAGAAGCGATGAAATGATTACAAAAATGCAAAACGAAGGATTTAGATCTTGGTATGGTGGAGTAAACGCAAACGCTAATCAAAATATATTTAATAAAGCTTGGGGTATTGATACAACAAAATATCTAAATGATATGAAATATCCAAGTAAACCAGTAATCACAAAAGCATTAAATTTATATATCGAAGCTTTAAGAAAACCAACACACGTTGTATTCTGTTTAGATGTATCAGGAAGTATGCATGGTGAGGGAATGGATGAATTAAAAGAAGCCATGAATTATATATTAGATTATGATCAAGCAAGCAAAGATAATTTACAATTCTCAGATAATGATAAAATTACTGTAATAACATTTAATAGTTCAGTAGCAAGAATATATCCAACAACACTTGGAGGACAAACAGAAAATACAATAAACTTTGTAAATAACTTAATAGCAAACGGTGGAACTAATATATATGATCCAACAATAGAAGCATTAAAAATATTAGAAGGTTCAAACGAAGATGAATACACAAAAACAGTAATACTTATGACAGATGGTGAATCTAACAATGGAAACTTCTATGATGTTCAAAGATATTATCATATGAATAATCAAGATACACCAATATATAGTATTACATTTGGATATTCAAACGAAAGCCAATTAAGACAATTAGCTGAATTATCAAACGGAAAAGTATTTGATGGTAAAAGGGGATTAAAAGAAGCATTTGCTGAAGTAAGGAGCTACAACTAGAATGAAAAGTAAACAAGTATTATCAGCAGTAATAGGAGGCGCCACATTTGCAATACCATATCTTGGACTTGCAATTGGTGTTCTCCCGTCACTCGCTATGGGAGTAACAGGTTTTGTAGCAGCAGAACTTGTACTATCAGGAGTTAATCCAAAAGAAACACTAAAAAATACAGATAGAAACTCATATAAAAGAGTAATGAATGCAAAAAAACAAAATGAAGAAATATTAAAACTTGTACCAAAAGTTGAAAATGAAAAAACAAAACAAAACTTAAATGAAATACATAATACTGTAAATAAAATATTAACAGCTATAGAGAAAAAACCAAAAAAGATTAGTCAACTAGATAATTTCTTTGATTATTATTTACCAGTATTAATAAAAATAGTAAATAGATATGATGAAGTAGAAAATCAATCATTAAAGTCTGAAGATGGAATTTCGTTTATAAAAAAAGCAGATAAAATGATAAATGATACAAATAATGCTTTTCAAAAAATATTATCTTCTTTATATGAAAAAGACATTATGGATGTTGGAGCAGATATAGAAGTATATAATTTAATGTTAAAAGCAGATGGTATAGTAGATAGTAATCAAATAATGAAAGGTAGTGAGAAAAAGTGAAAGATAAAAAAGTAATAATAGGTTTTGTATTATTTGCAGTATTAATTATCTCAATAATTCTTATTAAGTCATTAACAGATAAAAAGAAAGAAGGAGAAATCAATTTAGAAGATTTAACTACTGTATATGTTGCAACAGGTGGAGGAAAAGAAGATTTCTTAAGTGACGAAAAAGTTGTAAAAATATTACAAGAAAAATATGGATTAAACGTAGTATTTGATTCTTGGAGTAATGGTAAAACAGTTCTTTGGCCATTAATAAGAGAAAAAATAAAACTTGGTAACAAAGATATTGTAAGTAGAATTGATGGTGGTGAAGAATTTTCAATAACATCACAAGGAGTATCAACATATGATGCACTATTCACATCAGACCAAAGGTTCTATGATTACTATAAATTATCTCCAAATAAAGCATTAGGAGAAGCAGAAAGATATACTGTTATAGATGGAGGCCTAACACTAAATACACCAATTGTTATATATAGTTGGAAAGAAGTAGTAGACGCATTAATTACACAAAACATTGTAACAGAACAAAATGGAGTATATTTCATAACAGATATGAATAAACTCATAGATTATATATTAGCTGGAAAGAAATGGTCAGATATAGGACTTAAAAATTTATATGGAACAATTAATATTGCATCAACTGACCCAGTAACATCTTCACCAGGAGCAACTTATTATGGATTATTATTATCTATATTAAGTGAAAATCAAGTTACAAATGATAACGTAACAAAGAACTTACCAAAATTAAAAGATTTCTATATTAAATCAGGGTATATGAATAATACACCAGCAGATTTATTTGAAAGATATTTAAAAACTGGTATGGGTGGAGAACCAATGATTGTTGATTATGAAAAAAGTATGATAGACTTTGCAAACTCAAGTCCAGATGCATTTAATCAAGTAAAAGATCAAATAAGAGTTTTATATCCAACACCAACAATATGGAATTCACACTGTTTCACAGTATTTACTGAAAATGGTTCTAAATTATACGAAGCATTAAATGACCCAGAAATAAGTCAAATAGCTTGGGAAAAATATGGATTTAGAACAGGTGTAACAGGTGGAAACTATGATGTATCTAATATTAAAATTGGAGTACCAAAATCAATAACTAGTACAGTACCAAGTTTAAAAATGGATGTATATAATCAATTAATCGAATATTTAAAGGAGAGTCAAAATGAACAATAAGTTAGAATTAAAAGTAGAAAAAAAAGTAGATAAAGAGAGTTTAGAGGGATTAGTAAAAGAAAGTGAAATTACAGAACAAAAAATAGAAAAATCATTAAACTATGATGAACTAACTAAAGAAGAAAAAGAAGCAATTGATGAATTTAATAAACAATTAGATTTAACAGATGCAGCACAAATTCTTCAATACGGTGCATCAACTCAAGAGAAGATATCTAAATTCTCAGATACTATCCTTGAAGATGTAAGAACAAGAAACGCAGGAGAAGTAGGAGATCAACTAGCAGATCTTGTAGGACAAATCAAATCATTCGATAGAGAAGTAGGTGGAGAGAAAAAAGGATTATTCTCAAAACTATTTAGTAATGCAAGAAGAGAATTTGATTCACTTGTAGCAAAATATAATAAAATAGAAAAAAATATAGATACTATTGAAGATAGTCTTAAAAAAGACAAAATCCAAATGCTAAAAGATATCACTATCTTTGATGAAATGTATGAGAAAAACTTAGAATACTTCAAAGAAATTTCTCTATATATCATAGCTGGAGATAAAAAATTAAAAGAATTAAGAGAAGTAGAACTTCCTAAATTACAAGAAGTAGCAAAACAAAGTGGAGACCAATTAGATATCCAAAAAGTAAATGATATGGAAACTCTAATTAATAGATTTGAAAAGAAAATTTATGATTTAAAAACAACAAGAATCATTTCTATTCAAATGGCACCACAAATTAGATTACTTCAAAGTAATGATGCAGAACTAGTTGAAAAAATTCAAAGTTCTATTACAAATACAATTCCATTATGGAAAAACCAAATGGTACTTGCTTTAGGTATCAATAATGCTAAACAAGCACTTAAGAGTCAACAAGCTGTATCTCAATTAACAAATGATATGTTAGTTAAAAATAGCGAAACATTAAAACAAGGTTCTATTGAAATTGCAAAAGAAAGCGAAAGAGCTATCGTTGATGTTGAAACATTACAAAAAACAAATCAAAATTTAATCGAAACATTAGATTCAGTAATTAAAGTACACGAAGAAGGAAGAATTAAGAGAGCAGAAGCTGAAAAAACTCTTCAAAATATTGAAAAAGAATTAAAAGATAAAATGTTAGAAATAAATGTTAAAAAATACTAACAACTAGGAGAAATATGAATACAAAAGACTATTTCAAAGATATGTATACAGACTTCTTCGGAGTAGAAGCAGGACCTAAATTTTCAGTAAAAGTTATTAAAGATGATAAAACGATAGAAGATGAAATTCAAGAACAAACAAGTCAAGAAGAAATGACATCTTTAATAAATAAAATAAATGATTTATATATAACAGAAGAATCAAAAAATCTACTAAAAAAGATTATTGAATACATGAGAAAATATAATGAAAAAATCGAAACACAATACGTTCCATTTAGATTAATAATAAATGTAAACAATAAATTCTTATTAGATGAAATAACTGAAATATTATATGAATCATCAAAGTATTATAAATATATAGATAATACAGAAAAAAAAGAAATATCTTTCTTTAATTTAGATAGTAATTATGAATATGAAAAATATGGATTTTTATTATTAAGTTCATTAAGTGGTTCTAATACTCAAGAAGAAAATACGATAAAAAAGTTTATTTATGAATTAAGTGAATATTTAGATAAAAATGAAAAAAATATAACATTA
>JAZUBJ010000153.1:0-7812 GCA_045638445.1 Bacilli bacterium
TGACGAACAAGAAATAGAATATTACATTTATGAAGGACTAAAAAAATTATCATTAAAACAACAAATATTATTATTAGAAAAAGCAAAAAGAATGAATTTTGATAAAGATGACATAGAATATTTAACTGAAAGTATAAATGAATATAAAAAAGACAAAAAAATACAAAAGATAGAAAATACAAATAAAAAAGAAATATATAGTGATTATGAAGAATATCAATTTGAAGAAGAAGAATTAGAAGAAGATGATTTTTATTATGAAGATCCAGATTAAAAGAGATGATTTAAATCATCTCTTATTTTAATATTAGTTTAGGACCATCTTCTAAATTCAAATCATCATTTTTTTCAAGTTCAAGATTTCTCTCAGCAGTATAACTTGTATCATAAGTATAATTATTATTTTCAAGTTCATTTCTATAAGAGTTTAATGAATAAATAATATTAGCTATTTGTGACTTAAGTTTGTTAATATTAACATGTATATTTTTATCATCAGAATTATCTTTATTTATAGATTTAATAGCATTCTTAGTATGTTTTTTATTTAAACCATAATAGGTAAGAGACCCACCAAAAGCAAGTATAGCAGGAACAAATGTTGTAATTAAAGGAATGACAGAAGGAGCAGGAAGCGGTCTTACAGTATAAGAAAATATAGGCATGATTGATAAAGCCATTGGAACAAATGCAGCCATCATACTATAAAATATAGGGCTTAATTTATCATTTAAATCATTAGACTTATTTTTAATTACTAATTGATTAGATAAATTATCAAGTAATATATATTTTTGTTTTAATTCACGTTCAAGTTCATTTATTTTATTTACTAATTCACGTCTACTATAATTAGATTTATTCTTTTTAATAGTATAATTTTCATTTTTAGAAAATTTCTTTATCATATTATTTTCTTCGTTTTGTTTATTATTAACTCTTGTAATAATTTCGTTACGTTGATGTAACTTTTCAATTTCAATTTCAAGTTTTAATATTTCTTCAATTCTTTCACTTTCATTTTTAGATTTGGAAATATTTTTGAATCTTTCTTTACATCTAGCTTTCTTTTCCACTATTGCATTACCAATATATCCAAGAGCAAAAGATGTAAATAAAGTAGCACCAGGGAATATAACACTTGGTATATTTAGCCAAAAATATATAAGTAAAGTAGGTAAATACAACAAAGTACTAAGTAAAGTAACTCTTCCTGCTTTCTCCTTAAAATCCTTTAGATTTAATTCATGTATAATTCCCTTATTTTTAATAATATTATTTTCATTTTTCTTAAATTCATTATTTAATTCTTTAATATATTCATTCATTATAATCGTCCTCCGAAGTAGAATTTATTATATGTTAAATAAAGAAAAAAGTAAATAAAACTATTTTAATTTTCATAGAATTATTATATAATAGCAAATCACTAGGGGGAATTATGAGAAAAACAGATGAATTAAAAAGAGTGTTAAATTTTTATGTTGCAGCTAATACATTAAAAACTAAAGTATATGATGAAGAAAATAATTATACTATATCAGATTGTTTATATGGAGCAGTTTCATTAGCAATCGCATTGGATAGTGAATTTAAAGAATCACATAACGTTTCTAGAGTAATTAAAATGATGTTATTAGATGAATTTAATAAAAACAATCCAGATTTTGATATAGAAAAAAATCTAACAAATGGAAAAGAATTACAAGAATTAATCAACGAAGCAAGAAGACTAGAAACAAATGATGCAAAATTAGCATTTAAGTATAGAATGATGGATTTTATATTAACTAATTTAATTTATGTAAGAGGTTCAAGATTAATCGAATCAAAAGTAATTGAAGAAGCAATTAAATGTTTTAATCCAAAAACTAGTGAAGAATATGATAAATATAGAGAAGTAGTTAAATATTATATTTTAAATTCAAGATTAAAAGATAAACAAAGAAGCGGATGGGATAAAAATCATTGGAATATAAAATCAGATAGAATAGAAAGAATAGCAGAACACATTATATCAACAATCTACTTAGCAATCGCAATGGAATCAGAAATGGGATACAATGATGAACTAGATTTTGATAGAAATATCAACATAGATGAAATAGTTAAAATGCTTTCTATTCATGAAATAGGAGAAACAATTATTGGAGATATAACACCATTTGATGGAATAACACCAGAAAAGAAAGCCGAAATAGAATTTAAAGCAGTACAAGACTTACTAGGAAATCTTACAGAAAAAACGGAATTATTAGAACTTTTTTCTTTATTTGAATCAAAGTTTTCAAATGAAGCAAGATTTTCATATTGCTGCGATAAAATGGAAGCGGATTTACAATCTAAATTTTATCAAGATACTTTCCAACATAGAAATCTTCATGATCAAGAAACTAACAAAGTAATGAATTTAGATTTAACTAAAAAACTAATTGAAGAAGGAGCAAAAACTCCATTTGATATTTGGTATGGGTACGACAAAAATATATATGAAAAATATCCAGAATTTAGCGAATTTAAAGATTTACTAGATATGATAAAAAACAATAATATCATAGACATAAAAAATAATCCAATTGTAGAAAACATGGAATTAACAGAAGAAGAACATAAGTTTTTAACAACAGAATTATCAAATTTATTAAAATGTACATTATATGATGGAGATATCGAATCAATATTACTTGTTAGCTCAAGTAGTAATGAATATTCTAAAGGAGAAATTGTAATAGATTTTATCTTATCTGATTATACAGATAAAACTAAAACAGAAATATTAATAGAAAGATTAACTCAAAAATTTAAAGAAATAAATATAACAGATATAAAAGTTACATTTGCATGTCACAGAATATCACATTACAAAAGTGAAAAATACGATTTTAATGACATATTAAAAGTATCAAAAATATTGCTTGATAAAACAGGAAGACTAACTAAAATACAACAAGAGTCACAATCAATTAAAAAAGAAAATAATATGGAAATACTTGAATATATCCCACCAATTGAAGAAGAAATAAAAAGAAAAATGATAAAATAAAAAGATGATTTTAAAAATCATCTTTTTTTAATAGTTCAATAAATTTTTTGGTACTAAAAGTAGGGTAAACGTCATCCTTAATCGCATAACATAATTTTCTAGTAGGTATTTTATATTTAGTATCAACTTCATATAAAGATTTATTTAATTTATCTTTAACATATTCTTTAGTAACAAGACCAATACCAAAGCCATTTTCAATAAAATTAACAAGTAATCTATGACTAACTATTTCCATTTTACAATCAAACTCAAGATTATTTGCGTCTATATATTTATCAAAATTCTTTCTTGTAACAGAGGGACTCTTTTGCAAAAGTATTCCATTTAAATTATCAAGTTTATCTTTTTTATTGCTAACAAATATATCATGAAGCTCACAAATATATTCGACTTTCAAATCTTTGATATCGTTTTTTATAGATGCAATAACTATATCCAAATTACCATTTCTAAGCTCTTTTAATAAATTGTCTGTTAAATCATTTACTATACTAATCTTAACATTAGGATAAAGATTTCTAAATTTATTTAAATAGGGCATTAAATAATTTTCACTTACAGAAGCAGAAGCACCAATATTTAAAACACCACTCTCCAAACTCTTAAGTGACATAAATTTATTTGTTCCGTTTATAAAATAAGTCATACCATCTTTAATATAAGAATAAAGTTCTCGTCCTTCATTAGTAAGACTAACTCCTTTTTGTGTTCTAACAAATAATTTACCACCAAGTTCATTTTCGAGCGTTTGAATAGATTGACTAACAGCAGGTTGACTAATCATAAGATTTTGAGCACCTTTTGATATACTACCTGATTTAGCGACTTCATAAAAAACTTTATATAATTCAAAATTAATATTCATATATAACCTCCACTTATATCAAATATAAGAAATATATATTTTTATTATATGTAAAATAATTCTATAATACAAGTGAAAGGAAGGAATTTATGAACAAAAATATTTTAATAACAGCCGGACCAACAAACGAATATATCGATGAAGTTATGAAAATAACAAATATGTCTACCGGAAGACTAGGAATAGAATTAACAAAAAATTATTTAAATGAAGGAAATAACGTAACTCTTATCGCAACAAGAAGTGTAATAAGAAGTGGATTATTTGAAAAATATGATTTAATAAACAATCCATACTTAAAAGTAATACCTATCGAAACAACACAAGATATGTATGAAGCACTAGAAAAAGAGTCATCAAATAATTATGATATGGTAATACATTCTTCAGCAGTAGGAGATTATAAACCAGAGTACTCTTTTAGAATGCAAGATTTAGCAAAAGAATTAGAAGAGTTAATTAAAGAAGGTAAAATTTCATATGAAGAAATACTAAATGTACTTATAAATCCAAAATGCAAGGTAAATGATGACACAAAAATAAGTAGTTATGAACCACATTTAACAGTAAAACTAACATTGACAACAAAACTAATTTCACATCTAAGAAAGTGGTATCCAGAATCACTATTAGTAGGATTTAAATTACTTGAAAATGTAGAAAAAGAATATTTAATGGAAGTAGCAAGAAAACTATGTGTAAAAAATAATATGGACTACATTATCGCAAATGATTTACATGATTTAAGACAAGGAGAACATTTATCATTTTTAGTAAATGAAGAAGGTTATCAAAATGTAGAATTTCATTCACCAGAAGATATTTTTTATGAAACAAATAGACTAATGTTAAAAAGAAAATAGAAAGAAGAATTAATATGATAATAGGTATATGTGGAAAATCAGGAAGTGGCAAAAGTACAATTGCTAAACAAATAGTAAACAATCATAAAAATGCGGTACACTTGGATATTGATAAAATTGGACATTTATCACACAAAAACAAAGAAGTAAAAGAAAAGTTAATAAATACTTTTTCATCATCAATATTAACAAACAATGAAATCGATAGAAAAAAACTAAGTGTTATAGTTTTTTCATCAAAAGAAGAAATGAAAAAACTAGAAAAAATAACATGGACATTTATGGAAAATGAAATAGATAAATTTATAAAAGAAAATAAAGATAAAATAATAATATTAGATTATATATTGTTACCACTTACTAAATATTTCAAACAATGTGATATAAAAATACTTATGAATATACCATATCAAATAAGAAAAGAAAGAGTATTAAATAGAGATAATATAACAGAAGAATCATTTGTATTGAGAGACTCTTCATCAATTGAATATGAGGAATATGATTTTGATATTATATTAAATAATGAACAAGAAGATATATTAAGGAGAATAAAAATATGACAAAGGTACTTTATCCAGGAAGTTTTGATCCAATAACAAAAGGACATATGAATATAATTGAACAAGCAAGTAATTTATTTGATGAGGTAATAATAGCTATATTACAAAATCCAAATAAAAAATCAATGTTCACCCAAAAAGAACGACTAGAAATGATAAGTGAATTATATAAACAATATGAGAATATAAAAGTAATAACTGGATCCGGTGCTGCAGTAGATATTGCAGTTTTACATGAATGTAAAGCAATAGTTAGAGGTTTACGTAGTTTGACAGATTATGACTATGAAGTACAAATGCAACAAATTAATAAGGATATTTCAGGTAATAAGGTAAACACAATATGTTTATTTGCAGATAAAGAGTATCAATTTATTTCATCAAGTGTAGTAAAAGAAGTATTATCATTAGATAAAGACATATCTTCTTATGTTGATAAGTCTATTGAAAAAAAACTAAAAATGAAAAGAGGAAATTAATATGTTAGAAATTACACCATTAGGAACGGTATCAACTTTTTGTTATGAAGATAAATGTTGTCCGGGATTTTTAGTAAAACATAATGATAAAAAAGTACTACTAGATTGTGGAAATGGAATAACTAAACATATGATTTTCCCAAATGATTTAAATAACTTAACGATATTTATTTCACATCTTCATCCTGACCATTACGGAGAACTATTAAGTATAGCACAAACATCATTGGTATTTAATCGCTTAGGATACCTAAATAAAAAAATAAAAGTATATATTCCATCAGGCGATATAGAAAGAGTAAGTGAAAACTATAAAGATTACGATGGATGGAGTGCTTCCAGAACTGTTGATAAAAATATAATTGATTTTGATTATATAAGAAATTTAGAAAAACATGGATTTATAGAGATTGTACCATATAAAGAAAATGATATAATTAATATAGATGATATGAACATTTCATTTAAAAGAAATCCACATCAAATAATTACATATAGTACAAAAATTCAAACACCGGAAAATATGATTGTTTATTCATCAGACACAGGATATAAAAATAATACACTAGAAAGTTTTTCTAAAAACGCAAACTTATTAATTTGTGAATCTACATTTCTAAGAGGACAAATGAGAATAGAAGACTATCACTTATATGCTCACGAAGCCGCACTCATCGCAAAACAATCAGATGTTGATAAATTGTTATTAACTCATTTTTGGCCAACAATACCAAAAGAACAATATGTAGAAGAAGCAAAAGAGTTTTTTCAAAATACTGAAGCAGCGATTGAAGGAAAACAAATGATATTAAGGAGGTAACATGGAAGAAGAATTAGCAATACAAACATTAAACAAATATTATTTAGATTCAATTATTAAACCATATTTAGAAAGTGAAAAGGTAATCGATTTACATTCACATACAAACTATTCGGATGGAGAACTATCTCCAATGGATTTAATAAGACACGCAATTGAATGCAGAATTGATACACTTGCAATAACAGATCACGATACCCTAAATGGAATTAAAAGCATAAACCGAAATGATAAACTTATTGTAGACAGTGGTATAAAAATAATAGATGGAATTGAATTAACAGCACAACCAATAAAAGGGACAATGCATATTCTTGGATATAACATAGATAAAGATAATAAAGAATTAAATGAAATAATGACAAAATTAAAAAATAGTAGTACAAATCGAACACTATCTATAATGGAACAAATAAAAAGAGATTATGGAATAATTTTTTCGCATGAAGATATAAAAGAATTAATAAACTCAAATCATAATTTAGGAAGACCCGATTTAGCGAAACTATGCATTAAATATGGTTATGCTGAGTCTGTTCAAGATGCATTTAATAAATATTTAATTGATGCATACAATAAAACACTTACTGTTAATAAAAGGCTTTCATATGAAGAATGCATAAGGTTAATAACAAAAGCAAATGGTGTACCAGTACTTGCTCATCCCAAAACATTAGAGTTAACAGAAGAAGAACTAACAATGCTAATTGAGCAAATGGTTGAATGCGGTCTTAAAGGAATAGAAGCATATCACTCTAGCCATACAAAAGAAGAAATGCAAATGTACCTAAATATCGCAAAAAAATATAATTTACTTGTAAGCGTAGGTTCAGATTATCATGGACCAAATGTTAAACCAAACGTACACTTAGGATCAGGAGTAAATGATAATTTAAATATTAAAGAAGTTTCACTATTAAAACATTTATCTAAATGATATAATTAACCCAGTGGTAATATGAAAAAAAATGAAAAGAAAAATACAAAGAAAACAAATAAAAAAATAAAAGTAGAAAAAATAAAAAAAGATTCTAATATAAAAAATATACCATTAGAATTCTTTGAAAAAAGAGAAGAAGAAAAACAAAATAAATTAAAAGAATTAATTAAAACTAGCAAAGAAAAACAAGATAAATATATTGAACTAGAAACTAAAATAAAAAAGTATAAAGAAAC
>JAZUBJ010000154.1:0-5979 GCA_045638445.1 Bacilli bacterium
AATTATCAGAAAAAGAATATAAATTTGTTTTAGAATATTTAACATATAAAGGAATAATAATACAAGGTAAAGATAGTTCATTAGATTGTATATTTGATGGATATAAATATATGAGTACATATAAAAGTATACAATTACCTGAACCATTTGATATGTATAAAAATTTTGAATATTTTTATGAATATAATAGAATAAAAAAAGAACTTGAAAACATGAAAGAAGATACTATAGAGAAAGTAAAATTGGAAGAACAATTAATAAATGTAAGAAATGCTATAGTAGAAGGAAACATGAGAATGGTATGTGATATTGTTAGAAAACAAATGCCAGAATTAATTACTAAAAGTGACGAAGAAGACATTTATCAAATTGCATACGAAGTATTATATAAATATATTGAAAACTTTAATGTTGAATTAGGTTATGCTTTTTCAAGTTACATTTACAATACACTAATGTTTGAAGTAATAAAAAAATATTCAGAATATAAAAGTTTTCATATTCCATTATATCTTGCTGAAAATTTTAGAAAACTAAAAGAATTACAAAATAGAATTTATATGAATACCGGTAGAAACGCAACAGTAGAAGAATTATCTCAATATACAGGTCTTTCAAAACATACAGTCGAAAGAATTATACAAGCAAATCAAGCAATTTTAGTTGAAAGTTATGATGCATATCAAGAAGATAAATTAGAAGAAGAAACATATGAAGATTTTAATGATGATGATGGAGAATTAGTAGTAGATGAAATGGATGTAAATCTAATATCACCATCTATTTATTCAGAAGTGATATCTGAAGAACTAAAAGAAATTTTAAACAATATACTAGGAAATTTATATGAAAAAGAAAGAGCAGTTTTAAGAATGCTATACGGATTTGATGGAGATATAAAAAAATACTCTGAAGTATCAAAAGAATTAAATCTACCAATAGAAAGAGTAAGAGCAATAGAATTAAAAACTCTTAGAAAATTAAGACATCCAAGAAATTCCAGATATTTAAGAGAATATTATTATAATGGAAATGAAGAAGAATCAATTAACGCAAGAAAATGTAGATAATAAAAGTTCCGGTTGGAACTTTTTTATTTTCCTTTATAAAAAAAATAAAATATAGTAAAATAATTAATGGGTGAATAACATGAAGAAAAGAGCAATTTTAGTAGACGGAAACAACTTATTATTTAGAAGTTATTACGCTACAGCATATACAGGAAACTTAATGAAAAACTCAGAAGGATTTCCAACAAATGCATTATTCGGTTTTGTTAATATGATTAATAAAATAATTAATGAAGAAAAACCAGAATATATGATGATTGCATTTGATAAAGGACATAATTTTAGACAAGATATGTACGATAATTATAAAGATGGAAGAGTAGAAACACCAAGTGACTTAAAAATACAATTTCCAGTAGCAAAAGAATTATGTACATTAATGGGAATAAAATATATTGAAATAGATAATTATGAAGCAGATGATATTATTGGTACGTTTGCTCGTATGGCTGATGAAGATAAAAATTATAATGCTACAATAATAAGTAGTGACAAAGATTTATTACAATTAATAAGTGACGAAGTAAATGTAAAATTATTAAAACAAAAAGATTATATTTTAATGGATGAAAAAACATTTATAGAACATTATGGAATAAAACCAATTCGAATGATTGATTTAAAATCTCTTATGGGAGATGCTAGTGATAATATACCAGGTGTTAAAGGAATAGGTGAAAAAACAGCTATAGGATTACTCCAAAAATACGAAACTCTTGATGGAGTATATGAACACATTGATGAAATAAAAGGTAAAATGAAAGAAAAATTACTTTTAGATAAAGATAATGCATATTTTTCATATAAACTTGCTACCATATATAAAACAATAGATTTTGAATATACATTCGAAGATATAAAATATAACGGACCAATGGTAGATGAATTAATATCTAAATATAAAGAATTAGGATTTAATTCATTTCTAAAAAGTGTTTCAAATAATAGAATTATAACAAAAAGTGATAAATATGAAATAGTAAAAGGAAGAGTTACTTTAGGAGAAAAATATAGTTTCTATTTAGAATTAAATGATATAAATTATCATACTTGTGAAATGATTGGAGCAAGTGTATATGATGGAAATAAACTTTATTATTTTGATAAAGCTGCTCTTATGTTAAATAGTGATATTTTAAAAAATGTACTTGTAACATTTGATAATAAAAAGAACAACGTATTTTTATCAAAACTAAATGTAAAATGTAATTCATCATTTGATACACTTATCGCCTCATACTTGCTTAATTATAATGTTAAAGATGATATTGCTAATCTAAGTAATTCATTTTCTATATCAATTGCATATTATGAAAATATAATAAGCAAAAAAAATATAATGACTGAAGAAGAAATTCAAAATGCAATATGTATGAAAGCAAAATTCTTATTTGATACATATGAAGAATTTAACAATAAATTAAAAGAAGAAGAACTAGATGAATTATATTATTCTATAGAACATCCACTAATTGATGTACTAACTAATATGGAAATAACAGGTGTAAATGTAGAACCATCAGTAATAGATGAATTATCAAGTGAGATAAGACAAAGAGTTGGAGAACTAGAAAATATTATTTATGATCTTGCAGGAGAAGTATTTAATATTTCAAGTCCAAAACAACTAGGAGAAATATTATATGACAAACTAGGTATGCCAAAAGGAAGAGGGAAAAATGCTTTAAGTACAGCACACGATGTACTTATAAAACATATTAATTTTCATCCAATAATTAGCTATATTTTACAATATAGGAATCTAAATAAACTCCTAACTACATATCTAGACACATTTAATTCTTATGTTTTAAATGATGGAAAAATACATACAATATACAAACAAACAGGAACACGTACAGGAAGACTATCTTCAATAGAACCAAATCTACAAAACATACCAGTTAGAAGTGAAGAAGGTAAAAAAATAAGACGAGCATTTGTAGCAAGCAAAGATTCATTATTATTAAGCTGTGATTATTCTCAAATTGAACTTAGAATTCTTGCACATATAAGTAATAGTGAAAGTTTAAGAAATGCATTTATTAATGGAGAAGATATACATACACATGTAGCAAGCGATATATTTGGAGTATCAGATAATGAAGTAACACCTAATATGAGAAGAACTGCCAAAGCAGTAATATTTGGCATTGTTTACGGAATAAGTGGATATGGTTTAGGAGAAAACCTTGATATAAGTGCATCAGAGGCAAAAAAATATATAGATAAATATTTAGATCTTTATCCTGAAGTTAATGAATATATGAAGAATATTGTTGAAAAAACACGTGAATTAGGATATGTAAGAACACTATTAAATAGAAAACGTGAAATTGAAGAAATAAAAAATACAAATCATTTAATTAGAAGTATGGGAGATAGAATGGCTCTTAATACTCCAATCCAAGGAACAAGTGCTGACATATTAAAAATGGTAATGATTGAAATTCAAAATAAACTTATAGAGGGAAATTATAAATCAAAAATGATATTACAAGTACACGATGAATTAATTTTTGATGTATTAGAAAATGAATTTGAAGAAGTTGTTAAATTAGTAAAAAGTACAATGGAAAATATTTATAAATTAAGTGTACCATTAAAAGTATCAACAGACAGTGGTAAAAACTGGTATGATGCAAAATAAAAAGAACTAAAGGGAAGTTAAAATGAATAATAATAAAGATAAAACAGCTCTTAAAATATCTATACTGATGATTGTAATAATGGCGAGTTATTTTTATATAAAAATAATGGGTAGTAACAACTTTACTGAGATGGAAATTGGCTCATCTGAATCATTAAAAAAACAAATTATATCAATTGTAATGATTGTATCTATAATCTTAACAATAGTAGTAGGATTTTATACTTTTAAAATAATTAATAAAAAAAGAGAAAAAGCTGAACGTATAAAGGAAACCAGTAAAAAAATGAAACTAGAATACGTGGATGTAATGATTTGTAATTTAAAAAGAATTAATCTTTCTACCAATCCGCTAGTATATTACTGGATATTCAAAGATGAAAATAATGATTATTTTTTATTAAACCAGTTTCTTATGTAAAGAATATATTTGTAAAAGGTCAGTATTTAATACCAAATTATACTGGAGTATTTGTAAGAGATTACAATAGCAATCTTATATCACCTGGAACTAAAATGGATGTTTATCTAAGTCAAACATACAATGATAATAGATGTATTTTTCGTCAAGGAAGTACACCAGAAGATAATACATTAGAAATTAATCAAATTGTATATTATGAAAATAATCTTATTGAAAGACCAGTTGGAACATACAAATGTCGTTTTAATCATAATAATGTAAATTTTGAATTGTTAAAAAATGCAAAATATTATGAGGGAGTTATTGAATACAATAAAATAGATTAAAAAATATAATGTGTAAAACATTATATTTTTAATTGCTTGAAATATTAAAATTTGCTATATTTATAATAGGTGATAATATGAATAAAAAGACAAATAAAAAAACAACAAAAAAACAAATCAAAAATACAAAAGGAAAAACATCTCAAAATAGTAAAATTATATATATAATAATAGCATTAATAGTAGTATTAGGAACTACATTATTATGCATTTGTACAATTGATAAAGAGTGGGAAATAAATGGAAATATTGTAAGTAGAGGAAAAGAAACATATGAAATCGGAGACTACTATGAATATGATGAAACAAATGGTGGAGAAATTAAAGATTTAATTGATGTAAAATGGAAAGTTTTAGGAGTTAAAAATGGTCATTTACTTATTGTATCAGATGACAAAGTAGAAGATTTAACATTAGGTAGTACAGAAGATATAGAAAAAGCAAAAAATGACTTTATTACAGGAAAAGATAAAATGAATGCAATAAGTGAAAAATACGCAAAAGGTGAAAATGCACTTAGTGCAAGAAGTATTTCAAAACAAGATATTATTGATGTTTTTAATATAAACGAAGAAGAAAAAACTATAAAAGAAGAAGTTTCATATTATTGGGGAAGTGATTCAAAAGTAATATCAATTGATCAAAGAGGTCAAAAAAGTTCAACGAACCTATATAAAGATGGAAAATTTCACTGGTATGATTTTTCACAAAACAAATGGAATGTAGTTGAAAATAATAAAGAAGGAACTGATAAAGAACCAAAAAGTATAATATCTGTTAAAAGTAATTTGACAACACTAGAACCTACAATATTTGACAAAAATTTCCACAATAATTTTGATGAAGAACATAATTATATTGGAAAAGATAAAAAAATAGAAATGTTATTTTCAAAAAGCTTAGCGCATAGAGTAAACTACTGGACAACAGATCAAATTACTTTTAGTTTATCATCATCAGTAGGTTATGGATATAATTCCGTTAAAGGTTTTGAATTGAATTATAATTATTTAGTATATTCAGCAGGTGTACCAAGAGAAACAACTTTAGGTATAAGACCAGTTGTAACAATTAAATAAAAAAAGGATTAATTAGTTAATCCTTTTTTATTGGTTTATTTTGTATTTCTTGCTTTACAATATCTTCATAGATTAAAGAGTAAATATCACTTACTCTTTTTTCAATTTCTAAAGTTTTATATTTTTTAGTATCATATTTGTTCAATATCGGAGTGTTCATATCCTTTTTAATTTTACTCAAATAATCTTGTCCTTTTTTATCAAATCCAAGAATTCTAATATATTCTAAATCTTTAATATTATTTTCACTCTTAGTAAAAGAACAAAGTATATGATTTAACATTCTAGAAATTTTATTATATGTATATCTTTTAGTTTTAATGTTTTGTATAAGTTCTTCTAAATTATTTGATTTATATATTTGATTTTTAATTCTTGTATTAAGTCCCTCATCAACATCTAAATACTTATTTAAATCATCTTCACTAAT
>JAZUBJ010000155.1:0-11621 GCA_045638445.1 Bacilli bacterium
ATTAGATTTCAAAACATTAAATTGCTTTTTATTAAAATCATATTTAATTCTAAAAGAATTATTTACAAAATCAAAAGCAGAAAATCTTTCAAACTCAAAATTTAATTTATACTCGTTATTATTTATTGCAACATAAAATTCAAAATTATTCAAATTATTTAAATCTATTTCTTCCTCAAAAGATAATAAATAATCGTCATTATATCCAAAATTATAATGTAACAGGCTTATCGCATTAAGCTTTATATTTGATACTAAATCTTTATTTTTATATTTTTTCTTTATAATTAATTTTAATTTATTATTTTCAAGTGGCAAACACAATGAACCATATATATATAATTTTTTATTATTAATTCTCATTCTATAAATTTGACCACATAAATCATTTAAATTCAGTACTTCACTATTACCTTCAACAATTTTATGAGAATTATTTAATTTGAATTTTTTTCCTGAAAATCTTAGAAAAAAAATCTTTTTATCAATTTTAATCATAGGATTATTCATAATAACATCTACATCTATTTTGTTAATAATTTTCTTAATTCTACTAATTGCATTATCATATTCATTTTTTTCTAAATGATATGGAAATAATAAATCAAGATTTATCCTCCAACTAAATGTATCGATAACCATAGCTTGTACATACTTACTATTAGGATACTTTTTTAATAAATTTTCATTATAATCAATAATATAATCAAAACAATAATACGGATTATTTCTTAAATCAGATGCTCCAGCACCATGTTTTCTATATATATATTTTGCAGTTGAAACAAACCCAATTTTTTCTTTTTTCATTATCAACTCAGTGCAAAAAGATTGATCTTCTGATAATTTCATTTTTTCATTAAAGTAAATAGGATTCTTTTTATCATTTTTAAAAATAATATTTATATTAGATTGGTTTAAATGAATATACTGATTAATATCATATACACCACTACCCTTATCATATTCTTTATATCTATCATTTATAATTTGAATTCTACCATTTAATTGATAAATTGGATATGTGACCAAATCAATTTTATTATAATTGTCATCAAAAAAAGATACCAAATCACTTATTGTATTAGGAGATATCATATCATCTGAATCAAGTAACATTATATATTTTCCATCAGATGATTTAATTCCTGCATTTCTAGCCGCTGATACACCCTTATTTTTTTGATTAATTACAACAATATTATCATACTTTTCTGAATATGAATTACAAATTGATAAACTATCATCACTGGAACCATCATTAACTAAAATAACTTGAATATCATCAAAATTAAAGGATTGATTTAAAATTGAATTTATACTTTCATTTAAAAACTTTTCTGAATTGTAAACAGGCATTACAATACTAACTTTATATTTTTTCATAATTCACCTCGAGTAAATTTATTATAACATACATAATAAACAAAAAAAACAAGCATACATATTGTATGCCCGTTTAAATTACTATAAATTCCATTTCATAATTGTTTTAAAATCATTACTTAAATCTCTTTCAAACGCAGTATGAATATCTTTAATAGCATTAACTTCAACTTCATCAGAAATAATACTATTTAAATATCCAGGAACATCTTCATTATCTTCAATAAATCTAATAGAAGCATAAAAATCTTCATAACTACTTCTACTATTACCAAGTAATGTTAAACCTTTTTCTAATATCATTCTTGTGTTAATTGGAACATTATTTTCAGATACACCCATTAATGCAATAGAACCCTGTGGATTAATTATATCTATTATTTGATTAATAGCGTTTTCTGCTTTTATACCACCCACACATTCAAAAGCATGATCGACACGTACATCACTTGGTACATTACTAACTTGATATACTTCATCTGCAAATTGAAAATAATGTAACTTCTCCATACGATTTCCAAAAACTACAACTTTAGCATTAGGAAAAGTTTTCTTTAAAACAAGAGCTGTAACATAACCAACACTACCATCTCCCCAAACACCTAAAGTTTGTTTCTTTAAATGACTATAACTTTCAAAATGTTCAAGAGCATTCATAGCAACACTTATTAATTCTAAAAGAACAGCAATTCTATTTTCAATTTTTTCATATTTAATAATTCTACTACGTTCTATATCAACAATACCTTGCATAAATCCATCATACCCGCTAGATCTAAACAAACTTGTTCTAAGATAATTTTCCTTGATAATATTATCACTTTCAACAGGAGTATTTGGTATCATTACAACATTATCCCCGGCTTTAAATTCACCACTAGGATCAAATACAACTTTTCCAACAGCCTCATGAATCAACGCCATTGGTAATTTTTTTGCAAGTACTGCTGGATCACGTCTTCCTTGATAATATCTTTGATCAGCTGCACATATAGATAAATAAGTTGGTCTAACTAACACATTATTTTTATTAATTGGAAGATTTATAAAATCAGTACGAATTTGTCTAGGTGAAAATAATCTGTATGACTGAACTATCATTACTTTTCATCCTTCCCCATTAAAATAGCATTTGCTAGTTTTAAATCATGTTGCATAGTAATTTTAATGTTATATCCCTCACCATCTACTAATCCAACAAGAGCTCCCTTTATACTAAATATCTTACATGCATCAGTTAATATTTCTTTTTCTTTTTTAGTTAATGAATCATACAATTCCATCAATTTTTTTATTTTGAAACTTTGTGGAGTTTGTCCTTGATAATATTCACTTCTAACAGGAATGTCAGAAATAACTTTTCCATCTTTTGAACAAACAATAGTATCAACTGCTGGGATAACAGTATCAACTGCATCATATTTTTTTAATCCTTTAATATTATCATCTAGTATTCTTTGATTTACAAATGGTCTAACAGCGTCATGAGTAACAATAATGTCTTTATCAGTTAAGCCATAATTCTCCTCAATATATTTACAACCATTCATAATAGTTTCATTTCTAGTAGACCCACCAGCAACGATAACAACTTTATCACTTTCAATATCATTATTATTTAATAAATCTCTGGTATAACTAACCCATTCCTTTGGACAACAAACCAAAATTTTATCAAACGCCGGATTAATTAAAAATTGTTCAACTGTATGAACCAATATTGGTTTATCTCCTAACATTAAAAACTGTTTTGGCATATCTGTATTACCCATTCTTGTACCAGAACCACCTGCTAATATTTCTCCATATATCATATTTAACCTCCTATAATTATATTATAAATTACCTACTCTATATAAAATCGATTTTTATTAATCGATATATTTTTTAAAATCTCTATTTTAATTTTACAATTATCAGTAGAACATAACATACTATCTAATTTCTCAAAATTTATACTATCTTTAGTTAAACTATACACATACTTATTCGTTTTCATAGTTAAATTATTATTTGTATCTAAACTTTTCCACCTATGAACTACTTTTTCATCCCAAAAAATATCAGATTTTATCTTTTTAACTGGATTTCCACCATATATACAATTAGATGAAATTACTTTGTTTGAAACAACACTATTTGCGGCAAGAATACTTCCTGAGCCAATCATACACCCCTTAAGTAAAAAAACATTTTGTCCTATCCAAACATGATCACCAACATAAATACTTTTTGAAAAATTTAACCTTTTTTTACTCTTACTGCAATAAATTAGATGTGGATCAGCTACCCTAAACCAGACATTTAATGAAATTAAACAATTATCCCCCAAAAATATATTTTTTTCTTCTGACAATATGAAAGTACATACATCATTAAAATAAATATTCTTTCCAAAATAACAAGTAGAATTATTATAAATCGAAATATCTACCCTATATGAATGTGAATTCTTTGAAAAATAAATCAAAGAATTATCAGCATTAAAATTAATCACACAATCGACTAATTTAACACCCTCTTCGCAGAAAATAATATTATTTTTTCCATTAAAAATTATTCTTGAATTTTTCATTTCAGGAATACTTCCTAAAAATTCTTTTCTCTTATATAACTTTTTTGAATTATCTATTATATTTCTTTTTTTATTTTTAAATTTTCTAACAAATGATATTATTTTCATATTTTATCCTCAATATAAGTATAACAAATTAACAATTATTTACTAATCAAAAACTTAAGTAGTTCTTCTTTTTCTTTTCTTCCCATTATAATATCGTGTATTAAATTAATAATTGGCATTTTTACTTTTTTCTTGCGTACTAATTTATGTATAGATTTTAAAGTATACATACCTTCTACTGTTGTATTTTCCAAGTATTCATCAATTTCTTTCTTCTTCGCACCACTTCCAATTAAATGTCCAAAACTAAAGTTTCTTGAATTTGGACTTGTACATGTCATTAAAATATCACCAAATCCAGCATAAGAAAGAATAGATTTTTTACGACCACCAAGTGCATTTATTAATTCTTTTATATCATTCATACTTTCAGTTAAAAATAATGCTCTTGTTGAATCACTTACACCCATACCATCAAGCATTCCACTTGCAATAGCCATAACATTTTTTATACTACCACAAATTTCAATTCCAACAATATCTCTACTTCTTCTAAATTTAGTAACATCATTTTCAAAACATCTTCTAACTAATAATTCTGTTTTAGTACTTTTTGTAGCTAAAGTAAAAGCAATTGGTACACTTTTAATAATATCAACAGCAAAAGTCGGACCACTAATAACAGCATAACTATTTTTTAAATACTTCATAAATACTTCATTTAAAAATAAACAGGTGTTTTGTTGTATACCTTTTGTAGCAATTAAAACTGGTTGTTTTTTCTTAACAAATCTTGTTAATTGAACACAAACCTCTTCAAATGCAAACGCAGGAACAGCCATTACAATTAAATCTTTTCCTTTAACTGCTTCCTCTAAATCACAAGTAAACCTAATATCCTTTGGAATCTTATAATCTTTTAATTTTGAACTAATTCTTTTTTTATCTAATATTTCTTTTTCTTCACAATTATGAGTCCACATATCAATAGAACATCCATTTCTATTTAAAATATGTGCTAGTGCTATACCAAAAGCACCACATCCAAGTATTCCTATATTCATATAACTCTCCTATAACCCAATTTTAATATAATTGACCACTTTAAGCAAGAAAAAAGGACATTTCAAGTCCTTAAAATTAATTTCCATCATTCATTATTTCATTATAATCTTCTTGTTCTTCATCAGGTTTTTTACCTCTTATACCAAAAATAACAGTATAAACACCACTAACAAAAAAAGCAAAAGAAATAATTGGAAGAAAAAAATTCGTCCCATCTTTTTCCCAAATGAAATCATTTGGATCTTCAGGATTATATTTAATTCCAACCTTTGTTCCCAAATTCTCAGGTGTAGAAGAATAAGCATTACTAACTTGTTTATATACAACACCATCTACTTTATATTCAACTATAATTGCAGCAAGACCATCACTTTCATCATAATCATAGTCTACAACAACTGCTTCATATGAAATAAAAGTTTCATCTTTTTCTTTATATGTTTTTATCATATCAAATGATAAATATAATAAAAAAACTCCACAAACACTAAATAATAATCCAATCAATATAACAAATATTCTGTTTTTTGAAGTTAAAGTTCTACTTCTATATCTCATAATAACTCCCTTGTAAATCATCCAATATATTATAACTAAATTTTAACATATATTATAATTTTTAAAAACATATAGAACAAAATTAACATAAATATAACAAATTAAAAAGATATACACATAATGTATATACCCAATTTCTTATCTATAATTTCTCACATCTAAACTACCTTGTCTCAAAATAATTATGTTATCTTCTTCTACCCTTACTATAGTAGACGGCATTTCACAAGTTTCCCCACCATCAATAATAATATCTACTTTACCTTTAAAATCATTTATAAAATCATTAATTTTTGTTCCATCTTTTTCACCAGTAATATTAACGCTTGTAGTGGCAAGTGGATATGAATATCTTTCTAATATCTTAAGAGCGATTTCATTATCAGGAATTCTTACACCAATAGTATTTTTACCAGCAGTTAATAAATTTGATACATTATCTTTTTTATTAAATACAATTGTTAAATTACCAGGAAAAAAATCATGAATTAATTCTTTTTCCAATTTATTAATATTATCAACAATCATATTAATTTTATCTATTGAATTTGTAAGTACTCCAATTGGTTTATCGAAACTTCTATTCTTAGCCAAAAATAATTTTTTTATAGCTTTTTCACTAAAAGAATTACAAGCTATTCCATATACAGTATCTGTAGGAAATATAATTAAACCATCATTATCTAAACTCTCTACTATTTCATTCAATACATTTTCATCTAAATAACTATATAATTTCATAAAATCACCCTTTATTTAATTATATATTATATCAAATAAAATTCATAACCAAATCTATCATAACATTTTATCCATAGAATTGGCGGTATTTGCAAATTTTGCACATACCTTTTTTTTCTATTTATTATTCTTTGAATTTATAAATCTTTAAATTTAAAAAAGGTATACACCCTAAAGTGTATACCCGAATAGATATTCTTTTCTTACCTAAAAATAAATTATCGACCCAAATTGTAATTATCAACTATATTGGCAAGTCAGTTGATACATTATCTTCTTTTTTTACTTTTCTTTGTATTACTTACTACTACTTTCTTTTCTTTATTTCTTTCAAATAATATATCTGTCTTTAATATTAAATATAAAACTATGCCAAATAACACTATATAACATACTATCAATTCTACTTTATGACCTAATGTATAAAATATAGTTGTTACTGAAAAAATAATATTTATTAAATAAATAGCAAGTAATGATTTCTTTTTATCAAATTTCTTTAAAAATTGATGATGTAAATGTTCTTTATCTGCTTGATCAATTGGTTGTCCTTTTAATTTTCTTCTTAATATTGCAAACCCAGTATCCATTATAGGTATTGCAAGTAAAAGCATTGGCATAATTAATGAAGTTAATGTTGTAGTTTTAAATCCAATTAAACAAATAACTGCAATCATTAATCCTATAAATGTACTTCCAGCATCACCTTGATATATCTTAGCAGGCGGAAAATTATGAACCAAATATCCAAGAGTACATCCAAGCATCATTAAAGATAAAATGACATCAAATCCACCAAATTTATTTAATATAAATCCAATTATAGCAATAGTTAAAAAATATATTGAAGAAACACCAGCACATAATCCATCAAGTCCATCTATTAAATTAACAGCATTTATACATGCTACAATTATTAACATAGTAACAGGTTTTGCAAAAATACCAAGTTTTATAGTTAAACCAAATATCTTAGCTTGATTTAACACAAGACCTCCATAAAATACCACAATCGCTGCAACTACTAATTGTACAATAACTTTATATTTATTTGGCATTGGAGTTTCACTCTTAGTCATATCATCAAATAAACCAAGTAACATTATTAAAAATGATGAAATTAATATTGAAAGCATTAAATTATCTTTAGGCGCAAATATCATATACCCAAGTAAAAATGCAAAAAATATACCTAATCCACCAAGTAAAGGCATCGGTTCTTTATGTATTTTTCTCTTATCATTAGGATAATCTAAAACTTTTAAAAATCTAGCTACTCTTTTCATCATCTCAACGAATACTAAAGAAGCCATAAAACATACCCCAACAATAACAAATATATTGTGTCCGTTTACTACAAAATTCACGTTCTCACTTCCCTTATGAAATATTATAAACTAATTAAAATTATTTTTCTATAAATATGTAAATCTAATAAAGAAAATTCGATTTTATACAACAAAAAAATAGCATTTATATATCAAATTTGTTATAATTATATAAGATAATAGAATGGAAAGGATTTTTGCATGAGAAAAAAACTAATTTTAATAACAATTTTCACTATATTTTTCTTTATGATTCCTTTAAATATATTTGCATCTTATGAAGCAATGATAAGTGGTTCTCAAGTTAGAATAAGAACAGGAGCTGGTACATCATATGAAGCAATTTATTCTCTTGGAGCAAATACACCTATTACAGTACTTGATAAAAATAAAGTAGCTGGTAATGGTTGTAGTGCCGGATGGTTAAAAGTATCTTACAACAATAAAGAGGGATATGTTTGTTCTACTTACGTAACATATGTAGATAGTACATTTGAAGGAATAAATGTTGTTGATTATACAGCAAGAGTTAAATCAAATAATGTTTCAGTTAGAAAAACACCATCTACTTCAGGTGATTATATAGAAACGCTATCTCTTGGAACAAACGTACAAATACTAGAAGAAGTAACAGGAAATAAAAATTCAAGTTGTGATTCTGGTAAATGGTATAAAATACAATATTATGGAAATGCAACTGGATACATGTGCAAAGACTATGTAACTAAAAAAGAAGAAATCACTCTTACAAACGAAGAATACACAACAATGTATAAAAACTTAGGATTTCCAGATGAATATATTCCATACTTAAACTATTTACATCAAAAATATCCAAGTTGGCAATTTGTACCAAAACAAACTAATTTAAATTTTGCAGTTTCTGTTGATGCAGAAGAAGGAAAAAATTATATGCAATCAACTAATCCTAACTATATAACATCAACAAAACCAGCTGAAGGCTCTTCTTGGTATCATGTAAATACAGGCGTTATTGCTTTCTACATGGACCCAAGAAACTGGTTAACTGAAGAAAGAATATTCATGTTTGAAAAACAAGACTTCTCTACTTCACTTGAAGAACAATATCCTTCATTAATAAAAACTATTTTTGGAACTGGAACTCTTGGAGCTGATGAATATACTATTCCAATGTTTAATGCAGGAAAAGCAAATAATATAAGTCCACTACTAATCGCAACAAGAATAAGATTAGAAGTTGGAGCAAACGGAACTGATTCAACAAACGGAACAGAATTCACTTGGAAAGGTCAAAAATACAGCGGATATTATAATTTCTTTAATATTGGAGCATACGAAGAAACAATTGACGGAGTTAAATATTCAAGCATAACAAGAGGTCTTGCATATGCAGCAAAACTAATTAACAGAGATGGAAATCCATGGAATAACATTGAAATAGCTATAACAGAAGGTAGTTCATTCCTAGCAAATGGATATGTTAATAAAGGACAAGGAACACTATATTATCAAAAATTTAATGTTTCTCCTGATGCTTACTACTCTACATACACACATCAATACATGACAAACATACAAGCACCTGCTACAGAAGGAAATCAATCATATAATTCATACAAAAAATCTGAATTATTAAATCAACCATTAATATTTGAAATACCTGTATATAAAAATATGCCATCATACACTTCTCTTCCAAACTCAGGTAACACAAGTACAGACCTAAAAGGATTAGAAATTGATGGATATAGTTTAACACCAAAATTTGATAACGATGTTTTATCATACGAAGTATATGTACCAACAAGTACAGAAAAAGTATTAGTAGAAGCAATACCAGAAACTAACCTTACAACAATAACTGGTATTGGAGAAATAGCAATACCAGACATAGAAAATACAATTACAATAACTGCTAAATCACAAGCAGGAACTGAAAAGAAATTTACAATAACAATTTATAAAGTAGATGATACAACAAAAGTAAGTGACGTAATAACAGAATCATCCTTATTAATTAATGGAAATACTATACAAAATATTAAAAATAGTACAACAATAGCATCATTCAAAGATAAATTAATTAAATCTGGAGCTCAATCAATTGTTATTAAAGATAAAAACGGAAATGATATAGAAAATACAAATACTTTAATGGCAACAGGTCAAAAAATTGTAATAAATACAGCAGTTGATTCACAAACTTATACTATATCAGTAAAAGGAGATACTTCTGGAGACGGTGTTGTAACAATACTTGATTTACTAGAAGTACAAAAACATATTAAAAAAGCAGAAACATTAAAAAATGAAAACTTAATTTCAGCAGACACATCTGGTGATAACAAAGTTACAATTTTAGACTTATTAGAGATTGTACAACATATAAAGAAATATAAATTATTGTAAGGAGGACAAATGAAAAATATAAAGAAAATTATATTAGCGATATTTATATCTACTCTATTTATATTTACAAATATAACTCATGTTAATGCAGCATCAGCAAATATAAGTGTATCTTCTTCAACTAGTAAAGTTGTTGTTGGAAACACTTTCACCGTAACAATTAAAATTTCATCAAGTGCAAATTTAGGAGCATGGGAATTTACACCAAGTTATAATACAAAATTATTTAAAATGACAAGTGGTGAATCTCCAGTTGTTGCTTATGCAGATGGTACTGGAGTTAAATCTAAAACATATACTTACAAATTTAAAGCAATTGCAAAAGGAAGCGGTTCAATAACAGTAAAATCAGTTGGAATACTTGACTGGGAAACAAAATCAAATATGAGTGTTTCAAAAGGTTCTAAAAACATAACTGTAATAACACAAGCAGATCTAGAAGCATCATATTCAAAAAATAATTATTTAAAAAGTTTATCAGTAACAGGATACGACTTATCCCCTGCTTTCAACAAAAACACAACAGAATACAAAGTAAATGTTGACTCAAACACTGAACAAGTTACAATTAATGCAACAAAAGAAGACTCAAGTGCAAGCATTTCAGGTACAGGAACACATGATGTATCAGAAGGAGAAAACAAATTTAATATAACAGTTACAGCAGAAAATGGTTCAACAAAAACATACAAAGTAATTGTTAATGTTGTAGACCCAAATCCAATAAAAGCAACTATTAACGATAAAGAATACACTATTGTAAAAAGAGAAAGTACTCTTGAAACACCAGATGGATTTGAAAAAACTAAAATTAAAATTAATGAACAAGAAGTACCAGCTTTTTATAATGAACTAAATAATTTTACATTAGTTGCACTAAAAGATTCAGAAGGAGAAATAAACTATTTTCTATACGATACAGAAAAAAGAACATATAGTACATATGCTGAAACAACATTAGCAACATTTAAAATATACCCTCTTGCAATAGATAAAACATTTGATGAAAGTTACTCAAAAACAACAGTAAAAATAAACGAAATTGATTTCGAAGCAATGAATCAATCAGGAAGTAACTTCTATGTAATACATGCTAAAAATCTTCTAACGGGAAAAAATGGATATTACAAATATGACAAAACACTAAATTCAATAATTACATTTAGTGAAGATGGATTACAACCATTAAAAAAAGAAATTGAAAAATATAAAACACTAATAGTAGTTTTAGGTGCAGAAACAATATTTGTAATATTAGTATTGATTATTGTATTAATAAATACTATCATAAAAAGAAACAAAAGAAAAAAACTTGCTAAGGAACAACTAAGACTTAAAATAGAACTTGAAGAAAAGAAAAAGAAAGAAATAGAAGAATTAAAACAAGAAGAACCAAAAGTTAAAAAAACTAAAAAAACTAAAAAATCGAAAGAAGATAAAGAATGAAAAAAATAAAATCAATTAAATCTTATATTACAATAATATTTATAGTTCTAAATGTAATATCACTATGCTTATTTAGTTATTCA
>JAZUBJ010000156.1:0-11456 GCA_045638445.1 Bacilli bacterium
GAAAAGAAAAAGAAAAAAACTAAAAAGGAAGCGTAAGAATGCTTCCTTTTTTATTATTTAAAAAATATAAAAGATGTGATAAAATATATAATAGGTGATAATATGAGAAGTAAAGTATTAAAAATGTTATTTAGTATAATATTAATGATACCATTATGTCTTAACGCAAAAATAGTAAATTATGAAGATTCTATAAAATATGCAAATGAATACATAAAAGATTTTAAAAATTTTAATGACTATTTGAAAGTAAATATGCCATATAATTATGATATGGGGGAAAATTTACATAATAACAAATTTAGAAACGGCGGTTTTTTAAGTAAAGAAGAATTTAAAATTACAAATGCATATGATAATTCATATTTAGCAACTGGAATTGAATATTGGACATTATCAAAAGCAAATAATTATGATATGCATACAATAGATTATAGATTAACAGAAAGAAATATGTCAGAAAAAACTGATATCAGAGTAACTGAATTTGTAAGAAATGAAACTAAAGTAACAGGATCTGGAACAAAAAATAATCCATGGGTATTTATAGATACATACAACGTTAATCTTATTTCAACAAATAAAAACAGAGGTACTTTATCGAATACAAAATGTAATAATATAAGTGAAGGAAATGAAACATTAACAGTACCAATGTTTGATGGATATAAAAGTATATTCTATGTTTGTGAAGATACATATTATAGATATTATAGATCATCTTGTGATAACTATTTTACAGGTGAAATAAATTCAAATAAATATTATATATCATCAAATATCACTGATAATACAATATGTAGATTAAATTTTACACATAGAGTAAATGAAGTTGAATTACAACAATGTTCAAATTGTACAAACGCTTCTCCAAAACAATTTTATATAGCACAAAATCAAGAAAATTATTTCAAAGATTACGATGCTCAAAAAGAATTAACCGAGTTAGAAACAGTTCCAAGTAAAACAGGATATACATTTAAAGGATATTATAGAAGTAATGACTTTATAGATGAAAATTTAATAATAAAAGCTGATGGAACATTTAAATCAAAAGATTTATCAGGAGACAAAACAACATTAATTCCATATATGAAAGCAAATGAATATACAGTGACATTTGACGTAAATGGAGGGAATGAACTTACTTCAACAACGAAAAAAGTAACATATGATAGCGAATATGGAGATATGCCAAAACCTTCAAGAACAGGATATGCGTTTGCAGGGTGGTACACAGAGTCAATAGATGGAACAAAAATCAGTAAAGATGATAAGTATACAATAGCAGGTAATCAAACATTATATGCTCAATGGACACCAAACAAATATATAATTACATTTGATTCAAATGGAGGAGAAGAACCAAATCCTAAAACAAAAGAAGTAACATATGAATCAAATTATGGCGATTTACCAGAACCTACAAGAACAGGATATTCTCTTAAAGGATGGTTTACATCTCAAACAGGAGATGAAGAAATAACAAAAACAACAACAGTAAAAATAACAAAAAACCAAACTTTATATGCACAGTGGGTAGAAACGAGTTTACCATCATTTCATTATAGTGGTAAATTCCAAGTAGTAAAAGATGACACTGACGAAACAAAAATTACGGAAGTACTAGAAAACCAAGAATTTGAAGGTTCAAGTTATTATTATATGGGCGATTGGAAAGTTAAATTTTTATCATCAGGGAATTTAACCATTTATAAATTAGGTTCTGCAACAGAAGGAAGTGATATATTTTTAGTTGGTGGCGGAAATAAAGGTTCTAAAGGCGAAAAAGTAAAAGGTTGTCACGTAAATGCTCAAGGAAATTGTATGTGTGGTGGAGCAGGAGGACAAGGTGGAAGCTGCACAACAAAAAAAGGATTATTAATAAAAGAAGGAGGACCATACACATTAACAGTGGGAGCTGCTGCATCAAGTTCAAAAATTATGTTAAACGATGTAGAATATAGTGCCGCAGGTGGCGGTGGCGCAAATGGTGGTTCAGGATGGTGCAATAGTTCAGGAGACGGCGCATCCGGTTCATCAGGATGTTTAGAATTTAATGAAACTGGAAGAAAAAAATATGCTGGCGGCGGAGGTGGCGGTGGTCACATATATGCCGTATTTGGTGGAACAAGACCTGGTGGTTCAGGAAAAAATGGCGGTGGAAATGGAGGAACAACATTCTGTACAGCATCGTCATGTAGTGGTTCATCAAATGGTTCAAATGCTAAAGCTAATACCGGTGGAGGCGGAGGTGGCGCAGGTCATAGTAAAAGCGCAGGCTCAGGAGGTTCTGGAATAATAATTTGGCGTAATGGAAGAAAATAATAAAAGGATTTAGTATTTACTAAATCTTTTTTTATAAACTAAAATAAATACTAATATGTACAATTATTATAATTTTTGATATAATTTTAGTTAGAAATTAGAAAAAATAGGGTGAGTTATATGAATAGTGAGAATAATATTCAAAATCAAAATAACAATTTAACGAATAATGGTGCAAGCATTCCACAACAACCTACAATGGAAATGTTTGATTTTGGTGCACCTGCAACTAATCAAACTAATAATTTGTTTGAAACACCTCAAACTCAAAATGTAGCAAGCCCATCAAATAACATGGTACAACAACCAATGACACAACAAAATATTACTCCAATTGTGCCAGTACAAACTCCAGAAGTTACAAATGTACAATCAATGCCTACAACACCATTTGTTGAAAATGCACAACCATTACAACCAATAACAGGTGTACCACAAATGACATCACAATCGATTGTACCAACTCCAAGTGTTCAACCAGCACCAACATCACCAGTTATCGAAGAAGTAACTCCAGTGCAATCTATGGAACAAGTTCCAAGCGCACCTCCAATGCCAAGTGCACCAGTAGAACTTAGTACAACTGAACTTGATATTGGGTCGCTACAAATGGGTGAAATGGAAACTATACCATCTGCACCAGAAATTGCTATGCCAGAAATGAGTACAGAACAAGTTGTACTTGATACAGCAAAAAAGAAACAATCAAGTGACATAGCTATATATGTGGTTGTTATTGCTATGCTTGTTATAGTTATATTTATCGATGATATATCAAAATTTATTCAAGAAAATATTTTACATACATCACCATCAGGTGTAAGCAATGCAACAAGCGATAATCTATATGAAGGTTTTATCGGTATTGGCGAAGAACAAAGCGGAATAACATTAGACAAAAAAATTAGATTCTATAATTTCAAAAAGAATAGTGACACAAGTGAAATTACATTAAATTACGTTACATTGGCTGATATAAAAAATATAAAAGAAAAAGGATATTATTTAGAAATATATGACTCAAACAAAAATGTTTTATATAAAGAATTATTTGACAAAGAAGGAGAACAAAAAAGTGGTAATGTAGGAACACACACAATTTCTCTTGATAACAATGTATTTGAGTTAGCAAAATATGCTTTAGCAAAAACATATACTGAAGAAGAATTAAATAAAGAAATAACTCTTAAGTGTACATACAAAGTAAATAATGCAGGATATAATGAATTATATAAACATAATTTCAAATTTAAAAATGACATGCTAGTTAGCTATGATGTTGATAAAAAAATTGATATGATTGATGTAAACAACGCATCAGCTAAAAAAGCAAAACTACAAATTCAAGAGGAATATGACAAACTAATAAATGCAGAATTACAAGTATCATATGAAAATGAACAATTGATTTATTCAATTGATTTGAATGAAGTAGGTAGTAATTATATCCCTTTATATAAAAAAGGAACAACTTCTAGTGTTATAAAAGATAGAGAAAAATATTTGAAATGGGACTGTGAATAATGGATAAGGTTTTAATAGGGGATTTTGAAGGACCACTTGATTTATTATTACATCTTATAAAAAAATCAAAAATGGAAATATTTGATATAGAAATATCAGTGATTACCAGTCAATATATAAATTATATTGAGGAAATGAAAGATTTAAATTTAGATATAGCAAGCGAATACTTGGTTATGGCAGCAGAATTAATAGAAATGAAAAGTAGAAAATTACTGCCAAAGATGTATGAAGATGAAGAGGAAATAGAAGAAGAAAATCCAGAAGAAGTTTTAAAGAAAAGATTAACAGAATATAAAAAGTACAAAGAAAGTACAGAGATATTTAGAAATTTAGAAAATAATAGAGCATCATATTACACAAAAGCACCAGAATCATTAAAAAAATATTCAGTTGAAAAACTTGAAAATGATGGAAGTGTTGGTGTTTTTGATTTGCTTGATGCATTTCAAAGATTATTAGAAAGACAACAACTAAACAAACCATTAAATACAAAAATAACAAGAAGAGAAATGTCAGTAAAAGAAAGAGTAATAAAAATAAGAGAAGTATTAAATGTTAAAAAGAAAGTAAATTTTGTAGAACTTTTTGATGATTTTAGTAAGCCATATGTTGTTGTCACTTTTTTAAGTGTTTTAGAAATGGCAAAAAACAAAGAAATTATTATAAAACAAGATAATAATTTTTCTGACATATATTTAGAAAGAGTTGATTAACGTGAATTTAAAAGCAGTACTTGAAGGTATATTATTTATTGTTGGAGATGAAGGAACATCTATTGAAGAAATGGTAAGAGTACTTGGAGTAAATGATGAAGAAGTAAAAAAATTATTAGTTGAATTAAAAAAGGATTACGAAAATAATGATAGAGGTTTAAGAATATCATATTTAGGTAATGCATTTAAATTAACTACTAAAGAAGAACATAAAGAGTTTTATGAAAAATTAGTAACAGATAATAAAACAAGTAATCTATCAAATGCAGCATTAGAGGTACTAGCAATAATAGCATATAATGAACCAATAACAAGGCTTGAAATAGATGAAATAAGAGGAATAAATTCATCACAAATTGTAAGAAGATTGCTTGCACATGGATTAATAAAAGTAAGTGGAAAATCAGATTCAATAGGTAAACCAAATTTATATAAAACAACAAATGATTTTCTAGATTATTTTGGGTTATCATCAAAAGATGACTTACCAGAAATAATGTATCAACAAAGAGAAGAAAATGATAATGGTGACCTTTATGAAACAACATATAAGGAAACAAAATAATGGAGTAAATTTTTCTCCATTTTTTTTAATTTTATAGTATAATAAACTTAACGGAGGAAATTATGAAAAAAATTTTAAAATTATTTATTTTAATTACTTTAGTATTTTCACTATGTGCATGTGGTGATAATCAAACATCTATTAATTATATATTAACTAAAAAACAAAATATTAATGTATATGAAATAGAAGGAAAAAAATATGTAGAAAGTAAAGAACCAACAAATTTAGTAAAAATTGATGTAGATGATTATGGGATAATAATTGCAGAACTATATCCTGAAATTGCGCCAATAACAGTAGAAAATTTTAAGAAATTAATATCACAAAAATTTTATGATGGATTAATCTTTCATAGAGTAATTGAAGATTTTATGATTCAAACTGGAGATCCAAAAGGAAATGGTACAGGCGGAAGTAAAGAAAATATAAAAGGTGAATTTGCAGCAAATAATGTTATAAATGATTTATCTCATGTTAGAGGAACATTATCAATGGCAAGAAGAGGTTCTAATCCAGAAACAGAAGAAACAATGAATTCTGCATCAAGCCAATTTTTCATTGTACATAAGGATTCAACATTTCTAGATGGAAATTATGCAGCATTTGGGATGGTTATACACGGAATGGATGTAGTAGATATTGTTGCAGGTGTAAGTACAGATAGTAATGATAAACCAGTAGTAGAACAAGATTTAAATAGTATAGTATTTGTAAAAGAATATATAGAAGAGGTTAAATAATGCAAGTATTAGATGGTAAATCACTTAGTGGTAAATTAAAAGATGATATTCTTGCAAGTTCTGCTTCATATAAAAGGGTACCCATACTAGCAGTAATAACTATAGGTGATGATTCTTCAAGTGAAGTATATGTACGAAATAAAAAGAAAGCATGCGAATATGTAGGATTTAGTTTCATGCACTTCTCATATTCAAGTGATACAAAAGAAAATATAATTATAAAGAAAATAAAAGAATTAAATAAAGATGACACAGTAAATGGAATTTTATTACAACTACCAATTCCAGAAAAATACAATGTAGATAGAATTGTAAATACAATAAATCCAATAAAAGATGTAGATGGACTTACAAATGTTTCAATGGGAAAACTAATGAATAGAAAATATGATTTAATACCATGTACACCAAAGGGAATTATGGAAATATTTAAATTTTATGATATAGATCTTGAAGGCAAAAATGTATGTGTAGTAGGAAGAAGTAGTTTAGTTGGTAAACCAATAAGCATGTTATGTAATGATAAAAATGCAACAGTAACAATGTGTCATTCAAAAACAAAAGATTTAAAAAGTTTTACTAAAAATGCAGATGTTTTGATTGTAGCTGTCGGGAAAAAATGGTTAATTGATAAAACTATGATAAAAAAAGATGCAATAATTATTGATGTAGGAATTAATACTGAAAATGGAAAACTATATGGAGATGTTAATCCAAATGTAGAAGAGAAATGTTCTATGATGACACCAGTACCAGGTGGAGTAGGACCAATGACAGTAGCATGCTTACTACAAAACACATTTACTGCATATAAAAATATGAATGGAATAAAAGATGAATAACGAAGTAATAGAAAGAAGTATTATAAAGACATACAGAAAAGAAATATGGGCAAGATTTATTAAAGGCGTAAAAGAGTTTAATATGATCGAAGACGGAGACAAGATTGCTGTATGTATAAGCGGTGGAAAAGATTCGTTTCTTTTAGCAAAATGTATTCAAGAATTAAAACGACATGGAAAAATAAAATTTGATTATGTATTTTTATGTATGAATCCAGGATACACTGACAAAAATCTTGAAATGATAAAATCTAATGCAAAACTTATGAATCTAGATTTGCATATTTTTGAAACAGATATATTTTCTATAGTTTCAGAACAAAAAACATCTCCATGCTATTTGTGTGCAAGAATGAGAAGAGGATATTTATACCATGAAGCAAAAAAACTTGGTTGTAATAAAATAGCACTTGGCCATCACTTTGATGATGTAATCGAGACAGTAATGTTAAGTATGTTATATGCAGCAGAATATAAAACAATGATGCCAAAATTACATAGTGATAATGTAGAAAATATGGAACTTATAAGACCAATGTATTATATTAGAGAGTATGATATAAAAAGATGGGTTAATGGTAATAATTTAAAATTCTTAAATTGTGCATGTAAATTTACGGAAAGAGATAATTACGAAAATAAAAGTAAGAGAAAAGAAATAAAAGAATTGATTGCTTCAATAAAAAAAGTGAATCCGGCATGCGACTATAATATTTTTAAATCAACATTTGATATAAATTTAAATACAGTACTTGGATATCATAAAGGAGAAGAGGAGTATTCATTCCTTGATGATTATAACCAAAAAAAATAAGGTTTTTACAAACCTTATTTTTATTTGAATTACTATCTGTTGTAGAATTCTACGATTAAAGCTTCATTAATTTCAGCATTTAATTCTTCTCTTTCTGGATATCTTATATAAGTACCAGATTTTTTAGTTTTATCAACATTAACAAATGCAGGAACTGTAATATCCATATTCATACATTCATTAACAACCGGATGATCTAAAGAATTTTCTCTAACTGAAATAGTACTTCCAACTTTTACTCTATAAGATGGAATATCAACTTTTTCACCATTAACAGCAATGTGTCCGTGATTTACAAGTTGTCTAGCAGCTCTTCTTGTTTTAGCAAATCCCATACGATAAACTAAATTATCAAGTCTGCTTTCTAAAAGAACTAATAAGTTGAAACCATGAATTCCTTGCATTTTTCCTGCAGCTTCGAATGTCTTTCTTAATTGTTTTTCTGAAAGACCATACATGAATCTAACTTTTTGTTTTTCATGTAATTGAACTCCATATTCACTTAATTTTTTTCTACTTGTTCCATGAATTCCAGGAGCAGTAGGTTTTTTTCTTAATTCTTTACCAGTTTCTAATGTTGAGAAACCATATCTTCTTGACTTTTTAAATACTGGACCAGTATATCTTGCCATATTAAAAGTCCTCCTTTTCCTTATAATATTTTTCGTATTAAAAGGCTACTATATTTCATCATAGGGAGTTTCCTTGTGCTTTCGTCTTGGCAGAGATTACTTACTTGTTATTTGGAAACACGTTATAACTTCCTATAGTGCTGCCACTTAAATACTTCATTGATTATAATATAAAAGTACCTAAAAATCAATAAATAATTGATACTTTTCTTTATTTTATGATATAATTTGAATAACGGAGATGAAATTATGGCTAAAAAAAGTATGAACATGAAAATGAAAAGTGTAAAAAGGGAAAGAAATAAAAATAAGATAGAAAGAACATCAACTGATGAAATAAAAACATTTATATACACATCAGTAGGTGTACTAGCATTCATAGGAGTGACTTATTTAGGTATACTTGGTATGGAAAAGTTAGGTGTATTTGATGAAGGATATGTTGCACCAGTTAAAGGTGAAACAGAAATTGATCATACATTTATTAACATAGGAACAGTATTTAACAGAGAAAATGAAAGTTACTATGTATTATTTGATAATTATGAAACTAATTATACAAAAGATGCATATATTAATTATTTAGTAGATACACAAAAAGATCTTAAAGTATATAAAGTTGACATGAGTCTAGAATCAAATAAACAATATTTATCAGAAGAAGTAAATGATAAAGCACAAAATGTAAATGATTTAAAAATAAATGGAACAACATTAATGAAAGTATCTAAAGGTAAAAACGTTAAATATGTTGTGGGAAGCGAAAATATCGAAGAATATTTAAAATAGTATGATAGAAAAGTTAAATAAAATTTGTGAAATTTATGAAGATTTTGATATGTATTCAAATAATACATTTCGTTTGCATTCAAAAGCAAAATATTTTGTTAAAGCAAATAGCATTGAAGAGTTAAAAGAAATAATAAATATTATAAAAGAATACAAATTAAAATGGTTTATCATAGGAAATGGTTCTAATATAATTTTACCGTCTTATTATGATGGGGTAATTATTAAACTAGAAGGATTTAATAAATTCAATATAGAAAATAATAAATTATATGCAGAAGCAGGGTGCATGATAAATAAAGTAGCATCATATGTGTCAAATAAAGGTTACACTGGTTTTGAATGGGCAACAGGAATTCCTGGTTCTATTGGAGGAAGTGTAGTAGGTAATGCAGGAGCCTACTTGAAAAGTATAGCTGATGTGTTAATAAGTGCTACGGTGTATGATGGTGAAAAAATATATGAAATGAGAAATGAGGATTTTAAATATGAATATAGAAATTCATGCTTAAAAGGAAATCATAACATAGTAATATTATCGTGCGTTTTCAAACTTGAAAATGGAAATATTGATGAAATCAAAGAACTTATTATAGACAGAACAAATAGAAGAATAGCTTCACAAGATCTAAAAAATCCATCGAATGGAAGTGTTTTTAGAAATCCAGAAACAGCACCAGCAGGAAAACTTATTGATGACGCCGGATTAAAAGGAACAAGAGTAAATGATGCTGTAGTAAGCAATATACATGCAAATTTTATAATTAACGAAGGTAATGCAACAAGCGAAGATATAATAAAGTTAATTGAGATTGTTAAAGATAAAGTAAAAGAAGTATATAATATAGAACTACATCTTGAACAAGAAATTATAAAATAAAAAAAGTACTTGTAAAAAGTACTTTTTTAGTGCAAATAAAAAATCAGTTACACTGACTTATTTATTTTTTTTGTTAGTTCTAATTTCTTTTGCTGATAATCTAACTTTTTTACCATCAACGATAGCAACTTGTAAATTTACTTTTTGAGTTTTCTTAGTAGCCTTTTCTGAGAATGGTCTATTTTGAGAACTCATATTTTTTCTATTTGATATATTTTTTGCCATAATAACTTGCCTCCTCTTTTTAAGCCACATATAATTTATCACAAAAAATCGTTTAAGTAAAGCAAAATTTGACTTTTTAATGAAATTTTGGTATAATATGGCCACTTTAATGCATAAGGGGGTTATGTATGAAAAAAGAGTTAAGAAGATATTTTTTAGCAGAATACGCTGGTTATGAAGAAAGAGTATTAAATTCAAAAGAAGAATATGAAGCATTATTAGATATAATAAATAAACATAATAATAAAAAGAAAATGAAATATATATTTGGTAATATTTCAGTTAGAGTAGAAAATGGAAAATATTTTGTACTAGTAAATAAATATAGAAAATTAACTGAAAAAACAACCATAAGTGAATTAGATGATTTAACGTGTGAAATGAATTACTATGAATTAATGAATTATTTCAAAGACAAATTAGTAACAAAAGTAAATGAAGGATATTTACCAGATATAAATATTGCATATTTAGAAGATAAAAATGTAAAAGATAAAAAAACAGAAGATGTAGATAGAAGAATAAAATACATTCCAGTACTTTATAAACATGATGTAATGTATATGAATAAAGAATATATATTCAAATGTATGGCATATTATTTAAGAAATAAACAATATAAATTTTTCTTTGACTTAGCAAGTGAATTTGAAATGAATAGAGCAGTTAGCGAAGAAATAGAAGCGTTAAGAATAAGTCTTGATAAAGTAATGATGCAAGGAGAAGATGAAACGTTAATTTATAGAGCAGCAAAAAGTTTATACGAAGCACTAATTGTAGAAAGAGATAAAACAACAAGAGTTGTTAGAGACCAAAATGGAAATATTCAAATAAGTAGAAGAAGAAAAAGAGATTTTGGATTCTTTATTCGTGATTATGGAATGAAAACATCAAAAAGAACTTCACCATTTAAATATAATCAAAAAGTACAGGAAACAAAACAAACAATGAGTGATGAAATAGAATATGATGAAGATGATAGAATGCAAGAAGAATATGCACTAATGAGTTGGGATCAACAAAATGGTGATTGTTATGAAGACTATGAAGTAGAATATGATGAACAACAACGAAAATTTATAAGAAAATAAATATTAGATATGTATTTCGACAAAAAATACATATCTTTTTTTATATATTGATACTGGTGATTAAATGTACATAGAAAAAATAATTTTTTTAAATTTTATTATAGATTACATCATATTGAAAACATTATCAAAGTTATTAAAAATACAAACAAATAATAAAAAATTACTGACTTCTTCATTAATAGGTGAAATAACATTAATATATCTATTTGAAATAAACGAATTAGTAATACTTATATCAAAAATAATAATTATTGCATCAATGATATATACCTCATTTGGATATCAAGATATAAAGACCTTTGTA
>JAZUBJ010000157.1:0-7410 GCA_045638445.1 Bacilli bacterium
CACTTAACACTAGATTTAAATTTGAAATTTTTTCACAAGAAATTATGTTTTCTATTATCTCTTTATTTAATTCATATATTTTTGCATTTTTTATAATATCTTTTGTTAATTCTTTAAATATTAAAAATTTGTTAGCATTTATGATATTTAGTAATTCATCTTCTTTTGTTGAATATTCAGAAATTCTTTTTAATAATGTTCATAAAAAATTGCGAATTAAATTTCGTTTCTTTATTTTGTGATATAATTAATATAATTAGGAGGTATAAAATGAAAAAAGAATTAATGAATAAATGTATAAAACTTTCAAGAATTATTGTTGCATTACTAGTTTTTACACTTTCAAGTGCATGGTTTCTTTTTGAGAATGATCCGCAATGGGTATTTTCAATTATTGTTTCTCTTGTTGTTTACTTTGTAAGTTCACCAGCTTCAAAGACATGTAAATTTATTATAAAGAAAGGTGATAAAATAAAGAATAAAACATTAAGAGTATTATTTTATTTACTTTTATTACCAATTATTTTTGTTGTTTTATTATTTTTAGTTTTATTAATATATGTTTTAGTTGGTAAAATATTCTTTTCAAGTGATTCAATTCAATTAAGTACAGCTGTTTTTGTAGCGTTTATAGGTATTGGATTTTTAATATGTATCATGGTTCCATACTTTCAAACAATAATTATTTTACTTCTTAGATATTTTTTAGGTTCAAAAAAATAGTATTATAGAATATATAGATCAACTTATAAAATTAAAAAAAGATGATTAAATCATCTTTTTTGTTTAGTTTTTTTATTTTTTTCTTTTATCAATTTCTTTAAATAATTTTTCTGCTTCTTCTAATTGATTTTTTGTATATTGCTTTTTATTTATCTTTTGATATTCTTTTAGATAATTATTTGCTTTTTCATTATTTTTTTCAATAAGACTTACATACATATATTTTATTCCTACAACCGCTAGATCTATTTTACTTACTATTTTTAAATAATTATTTATTTCTTCATCCTAAATATCTTTTATTTTTTCAATTTTTCTTTCATACTATCACCTATTTTAAAGTATAACATAAAAAAACTAATTCTAAAAATTAGTTTTTATTTTCCACAGATTACCCCTAAAGTTATCAAAGCATTACTATTTCTTAAACCTAAAATATTTTTTATATCATTGTCATATAAGCCACCAAGTTCAACTGCTTTTAATTTTTCATATGAAACTCTTAGTAACAAGTTTTGAATATAATGTCCAGATTCTATAAGTAGAAATCTGCCTCCTCTTTCTCCGTATTTTGAAACCACTCTATCTGGGAATCCAACAAATACAAACATTATTGAAGGTTTTCCTGTTACCATTTCTCCCGCACCTGTTAATGGTTTTATTACTTCCCAATCTTCACATTCACCTACAATTGATAGAGAATTGCTTATATAATCATAATAAACAACCTTATTATCTAATTCTTTTACATTAAAACATAATGCATAAACTTCAATTGGGTACTTACCACCTGCTGATGACAATAATCTATGATTATCTATTTCAGCAAAACAGGAAAATAACGATGATAACTCTTTTTTATTTAATTGATAACTATTGTATTCTCTGTCACTTTTTCTTTTTTTCATTATTCTAAATAATTTATCTTTTGGATAATTTAATTGTATGTCATTTGTTGAGTATTTAATTCTTCCATAATCTTTATCTTCATTAACAAAATTATTAACAAAGTTTAATATATTCTTATCATTTAATTTTGTGTTTTCCCAGTACAAATCAAATAATGGAGTTTCGTTATGATTTTTACTCATAATTAAACTCCTTAGACCATGGTAAATCTATTTTTTCATTATCTTTTTTATCTCCACAATTTGGACACCAAGGTAGTTTATATATTTTATTATTCTCTGAGGTATGTGTATTTGTATTATAATTCCATACACTATTTATTAAACTTGGACAGTTTCCATACATTATAAATTCTTCTATTCTCTCTATTATAAAAGAAGCAATTAGTTCAGTTTTATTTGTAACACATGGTTCAATTGGTGGTTTTGAATCTCCCCAGTTTTTTGCAATTCTTCCAATATAACAGCTTAAACAAGCAGTTTCCTCATATACTATTGGTCCTATAGATATATTGTTTGCATACGCTAAATCAATAAATATATGTGGTGTTTTATTTTTTGAATAATCTGCAAGTATACTTTTTAATGTTACATTGATTCTTATCAATAATGTTAAATCACTATTTTTTTCGTCATTTACTATTTTAATATTATTTCTTTTATTTATAATATTATTTATTTCATTTTTTAAATTGTCATTAGGTTTTCCATAATACTTAATATATACATTTATCTTTTTATCTTTTGTATTTGTTTTTCTTTTATAAATTACTCCAGCTTTTTCCAACTTATCTATTATTTCATCACAATTATGTGTATTTAATAATTCACTAAATGAGTTATTTTGATATGCTTCATAGATTAGTTTCGTTTGTTCTTCATTTGCTTCATCTATAAAATATATTTCGTCTGCTCCTTTTGTTATAAAAAGTTTATCTTCTTCTACAAATATATTCCAATTTTTATTTTTTTCATATTTCATATATTATTCTCCCTTAGCCTAATGGATGTGGATATTCATTTGGAAATTTTCCTGGTTCAATATCTTTATATCTCCATTTTATATTACTTGTTGTACCACCTAGAAACATTTCATTTTCATCTCCATGTAATAGTGATAAATCCGGAGATAAAACTCTAACTACTGTTACCCCTACATCCCTAACATCATTTGTTGTTATATCTTTATAATATAATCTTATGTTTGCTTGGTTTAATCGTTTTAACAAAAATTCTAATTTGTATTTTGTATCTTTTTTTTCTATATTTTTATTTTTTTCTATATATTTATATTCAAATTTATTCTTTATCAAAGGAACTTTATTCCATTTTTCCGGATGTTTTGTATAATAAACTGCATGCAAATCAAATGTTGTTACATCTTTATATTCATCTAGTGTAATGTCACTGTGGAAGTCATCATAATATCCTGCAAATACACATCCTTGTATCCATTCTAGATATGCTTTTTCTATTGCTTTCTCATAAGTTTCTCTACAAGCAACTCCCATTGAAATTCTTTTTTTATTATTTTCTAATAGGTAACCACATACCATAATAACTGGATATGGATTCCAGTCTTGTGTAACATCGAAACAAAAAACTTGTCCTTTGTTTTTATCGACTTCTTTTTTGTATTTTTCATCTAAAATTATTTCTCTTCCACCTAGTGAATGTAGCCAATATGTTGTAAGAGAATCACGTTCTAATAATTCTAAAATTGCAGAATATATCGCATCATACTTATTAGAATGTGCTGCTAGACCTGTTGATGTTGATGGTATACATGCTTCCTGTGTTCTTGAACCAAGACCTATTAGTTCTTGAGGAACATAATATTCTTTATTATTATACAAAGAATATACTTTTCCAAAAAATTGTTTTTCTTTATCAGGCCTTTTCCATAAAAAATCTTCTTTATTAAATTGTTCTTCTGAGAATAAGGAGAACTCATTATAATTAAGAAGATTATTTTTGTTTTTTAATTCTTTATATGATTTGATATCGAACATACAAACTGCTCCAGAATATCTTTCTAATGATTCTCCTATCGCTCCCATAATTGCTTTGTTTTCATTAAAATTTATTGATCCACTAGCTGTTCTCCATGTTTGAATTGAATCTTCTGGTATTGAGTAATTATATACGTTAGAAATATCAGAAAAATTATTTGGTATCCTTTGATATGGCAATGATATTCCGCATCTAAAATTGCAGCATTGTTCTAGTATATATTGATTTATTGTCTTCACTTTTCACCCTCTGTTTCTATAATTGTAGCATTATTTATTTGTTGTTTTTTTCTTGTTTTTAGTTTCTAAATCATCATATTTTTTACTAAAAGTCCAACATATCATAAAAATTGATAAAATAATTGCCATTGGGAAATATGCCACTCCTAGTGCTAAAGCATATATTCCTGCATATAATCCTACACCTTCTATGACAAATAATAATATTGTTGAAATTATTACTCTTGAAGTTATTCCTGGTAATTTATTAAGTTTATTTTTTAATATTTTATTCATAATAAATAAATATAGAATTCCTGCTGGAATTGCTAAATATAGACCATTTAAATCAATTTCTGAACATGCTAATAAACTTAATGCTAAAGTTACAAGCAATCCAAGTGGTAGAAAAAAACCAATAAGTCTTGCAAATTTTATTTTTTTAGGTTTGTTAGGCAATTTTTTTTCAACATGATTTCCAAAATTCCTTGCACTAATACTTGCTGCTGCAAATGTTGAAATAATACAACAACAGCAGCAACAACAGCAAGCACCACAAGTTGGTGTTGCTAAAGATAATCTACTTTTTTCGTTATCAAACTGAGTTACTAATTTAATCATATACTTCTCCTTATGATTAAATTATATCATGATAATTATAATTATTATTACTTTTTTTTACATATTAATATAATTATTTAAACTTTTTAATAAATATCTATTTTTTTAAAAAAACACTGAAGTTTTTGTTGACAAAATCTTTTTTGTTTGATATTATTGTATTTACTGAAACGCAGGTGTAGTTTAATGGTAGAACTTCAGCCTTCCAAGCTGCTAACGTGGGTTCGATTCCCATCACCTGCTCCATAATGATATTAATCAAACTTCGGTTTGTTTAATATATATAGCTAATCTTCGGATTAGTTTTTTTTTGCAGTTTAATCGAACCTACTTTAACAATTTAATTTGTTTATCATAAATAAAAAAGTATTTCGTTTGAAATACTTTTATTTCCATTCAAGATTATCATCACATTTATCAAGAGAATCTTTAATCATATTAAGTGCATGTAATATATAATCTCTTTCATTTAATGAAATTATATTTTCTTTATTGTATGAGTCATGTATTTGTCTACATTCATTTATTTCTTTATTTGAATAAACTTCATTTATATTTTTTAATTTTTCATAATCTATTAATGATAAAAAATTTGGCATACACATAATTTCAATTAATGAACTTAGACACCATACTGTTGGACAAGTATCTAAATGTAATTCTTTACGTTGTTCTTTTGTATAATATAGTTCTTCCATTTCTTTTATTAGAAATTTATGTCTTCCTAGAAGAACATATCTATTATCTTTTTTAAAATCATGATTATAGAATTCCTCTTCAATTTCATTTAAAAATTTTATAAAATTTGTTTTATTCAAATAAACATCTTTTATATCTCTTTCATAGTATTTTTTAGTTAACTATTCTTTTTTTAATAATTTTTCTTTTTTAAACATATTATTTACCTACCTTTATATAAAAATCGGAATTATACTCATTAGAAATCTTATAACAACTAAATCATTCTTATAATAACAAGTCTTTTTTTGATTTTACATTTTATTTGTATTGTTCCTCTATATTTATTTTATCATATATATCTTTTATATTTAAAATATTGTGATGGTCTATGTCCTCCTGTTTTTATTGTTTCTTCAGTTGCTTCTATTTTTGATGCTATTACTCTTCTAAATGCTGAATTTATTAACTTTTTATTTAGAATTATTTCATATACTTGTTTTAATTCTCCAATTGTAAATTTTTCTGGCATCAAATTAAATATTATGTCTGTATTATTTGCTTTTTTTCTTAAATCATGTATTCCTTCATTTACTATTAATCCATGATCAAATGCTAAATCATTTTTTATTAATTTATATTCATATTGATTTGATTCTGTGTTTATAATATTTTTTTCTAGTTCTATTTCTAATACTTCATTTTCATTATTTAAATATATTTTTATTTTATTATCTGTTTCTTCTGTTTTTATATCAAACCATGAAGCATTTTCAGATAATGTTTCTTTTATTGACTTTTTATTAACAAGAGAAATATATGCTGTAGTTATAACTCTGCATCTTGGGTCTCTATTAACCTCGTCAAATGTTTTTAGTTGTTCTAAATAAAAATTATTTAAATTTGTTTCTTTTTTTAGTATCCTTTTTGATGCGATAAGTGATGTTTCATTTTCTAAAACAAATCCTCCTGGTAAACACCATTTGTTATTATATGGTTCTTTTGTTCTTTTTGCTAATAATAAACTTAAATTCTTTTTTGATAATTCTCTACAATTAGTATTTTTTTTATCATCAATCGCAAATATTAATACGTCACTTGTATATTTTATCTCCATCCTAAACTCCTTGTATAATTATCTCTTCTTGCATCTAGAAGTTCTCTTCTTAAAGAATAAGGAACTTCTTTTTCTTTTATGTCAGTTTCTTTTCCGCATACTGGGCATCTAAATGTGTAATAATAATCTGTATCCCCTGCTAAATCTGTATGTGAAGTTAAATATACATCTTGCATTTCAACAAGTAGTCTTGATTTGCATCCTCCATCTCCATTTCCTCTTCCTGTACATATTTGTTCTATTGACCATCCTGGTCCTTTTTCTAATACTTTCATATTCTTCCTCCTGACATAGTTACATTTTAATACAAAGTTGTTTTATTGTCAATAACTTTGTATCATTTTGTTATTAAGTTACAGTTTTAAAAAAAGCAATTTTTATTGCTTTTATCACATTATGTACAACATATACAAATAAAATATTCTTCCCATTGGTACAAATCCAAGAGTGATATATGCCATTTCATATTCAGAATAATAAATATCATAACTTGGTAGTATATTTCCTATACCCATATTTAACAAAAATGTTCCTATTTCAAGATGAACTATCATGACTCCTAACAAAATAAATTCGATAGGAATATAATCAAATAATATATATATTATTGGTTTTTTATTCTTCTTTTTTTTGCCTTTTCGATTTTTTGTGCTTTTTGTTAAGTGTTCTATTTCTTCTTTAATATCTTTAACACTTTGAATCAAATATAATTCAATCTTGTAATTACTCCTTATTATTGCACCGATAAATAAAATTACAATTAAAGTTTTACTCCACATTAAATTTATTTTTCCATAATCATAACATGCTGTTATCAAGAAAACAATCGTTGCCATCAGTACATATATAATTGCTTTAATATTGTTTTGTTTTTCTTTTTCTGTATTTTTATCTTCAGGTGTTTTAAATAAATTTTTAAAAGAAAGAGCTACTAGTAAGATTGAAATCATTAAAAGAAAAAAATTTAAGTTATTTATACCATAACGTGATTCTCTAATATAATAGTTCAACATAAACAAAGACAAACCTGATATTAAATATATAAAAAACAGCATTATTCTTTTTATCATACTTGCTACTCCTATTTTAATTTATTATATCATATTATATTTTTATTTTATAAAAAAGGAGT
>JAZUBJ010000158.1:0-4581 GCA_045638445.1 Bacilli bacterium
CAATGAAAAAATAAAAATATCAGATAATATAGAATTATATGGTTTAGATATAGATATATCATTTTTTGAAGGAATGAGAAAGAAAAAATTAGATAAAGAATACATAGAAGAAAAATTAGGGAATATGGATAGTGAAAAATATAATATATTAATAGCACATAATCCTCTAATGGCTTATGCATATAAAGAAACAAATGCAAATTTAGTGTTAACTGGTCATGTACATGGAGGAATTATAAGACTACCTTTTTTAGGTGGTTTACTAAGTCCAGAATACAAGTTCTTTCCGGCGTATTATGATAAAATTCATAAAATAAAAAATATGACAATGGTAGTTTCAAGAGGGATTGGTTTTTCAGCAAGAGTACCATTAAGAATGTTTAATCCAGCAGAAATAGTTATAATAAAATTAAGAAAAAAATAAAATATGATATAATTAATATGGTGAGAGTATGAAATATTTAATTTATAAGATTATAGTGTTTATAGGAAGGCCACTATTTAAAATAGTATTTAGACCTAGTGTAATAGGAGCATCTAATATACCCAAAAGTGGACCTGTAATAATAGCAAGTAATCATAGAAGTCAACTAGATGCAGCTAGTATACTATATGCTCCAAGAAGAGTTGTACATGTACTAGGAAAGAAAGAATTATTTAAAACAAAAATAGGTTCATTATTTTTTAGAAGTATGGGAGTAATACCAGTTGATAGAAGTGTAAAAGATGAAAACGCAAAATCATCTTCACTAGATATATTAAAACAAGGTAATGTAATTGGAATATTCCCGGAAGGAACAACAAATAAAACAACAGGAACAAAAGATGAGATAGATTTACTACCATTCAAATTTGGAGCCGTATCATTTGCATTAAAATCAAAAGCAAAAATCGTTCCAATGGTAATATGCGGAGAGTATAAAATGTTCAAAAAAACATTAGTTATAATGTATGGAGAACCTTATGAAGTAAATGGAGATTTAGTACAAGAAAATAGAATACTTGAAAGTAAAATAAGAAAATTAAAGAAAAAAGGAGATGAAATTATTGAAAAACGAAGAAAATAAAACATATCCATGGTACAAATTTTATAAAGGATTTAAAGCAAACTTAGATTATCCAAAATGCACAATGTATGAATTGATTTACAGAAGCGCACAAGCATATCCATCATACATAGCATATTCATATTACGGAAATAAAGTAACTTATAGATCGTTTATGAATAAAATAGATGAAGCAGCATGTGCATTTATTAGAATGGGTGTAAAAAAAGGAGACTATGTTTCAATTGCAATGCCAAATACACCAGAAGCAATAGTATGTTTTTATGCACTTAATAAATTAGGTGCAGTATGTAATATGATTCATCCATTATCAAGTGAGGAAGAATTTAAACACAGTATTAATTTAGTTAAAAGTAAATATTTAATGGTTGCAGATATCGCATATGCAAAAATTAAAAATATAAGAAAAGAATTAACTGTTGAAAAGGTGCTTTATACTCCAGTATGTGAAAGTATGGATCCATTAATGAAAATAGGGTATAAATTAACCGCAGGAAGAGGTGCAGCTAAATGTGATAGCGATGCACTACCATACTATAGATTTATAGCAAGAGCAAAATTCCACAAAGAAAAAGTGAAATCATGTACAAAAGCAGAAGATACAGCGGTTATTCTACATAGCGGAGGAACAACAGGAAAGCCAAAAGGAATAGAACTTACAAACTATAACATGAACTCTCTTGCACTAAGTGGAAGTGCAATTTGTAAAACAGTAAAACCAGGAGAAAAAGTTTTAGCAATTATGCCAATATTCCATGGATTTGGTTTAGGAGTAACAATACATGTATCATTTATAAATGCAGCTCATGCAATGCTACTTCCATCTGTATCACCAAAAACATTTGATGAAACAATAATGAAATACAAACCAAATTTAATTGCATGTGTACCAAGTTTATTAGAAACATTACCACAAAGTAAAAAACTAGTAGATGAAGATTTGTCATACATAAAAGATGTAATTGTTGGAGGAGATTCAATCTCAAGAAAAACACACGAAGCAGTAGATGAATTTTTATATGATCACGGAAGTGAAGGACATATAACACCAGCATTTGGATTAACAGAATGCTCAGCAGGTTGTTGTATGATGCCAAAAGAATGTATAAAAAAAGAAAGTGTTGGAGTTCCGATACCAGATGCAATTATTAAAATTGTTGATCCAAAAACAAATAAAGAACTTCCATATGGTCAAACAGGAGAAATTATAGTTCACTCTCCAACAGTAATGAAAGGATACTTTAACGACCCAGAAGAAACAAATAAAGTGCTAATCAAAAGAGAAGATGGTAAAATATATCTACATACAGGTGACTTAGGATATATGGATAAAGATGGATATATATTCTTCCAAAGTAGACAAAAAAGAATGATAGTTTCAAGTGGATATAATATTTATCCAGGACAAATAGAAGAAATAATTAATAAACATAAATATGTTAAAGCATGTGTTGCAGTAGGTGTACCACATCCATACAAAAAAGAAGTTGTAAAAGTATATATTGTCTTAAAAGATGATATTGTACTTACAAGCGAAGTAAAGAAAAGTATAAAAACACACTGTGAAAAAAATATAGCTAAATATGCATTACCATACGCATATGGTTACAGAAAAGAACTTCCTAGAACAAAAATAGGAAAAGTAGCATACAGAGACTTGATAGATTCGGAGGATAATGAAGAATGATAAGATTTGACGAGATAGGATATAAAATACTTAGTCCATTTGTAAAAATATATTTCAATTTAAAATTTAGACCAACAATATATGGAAAAGAAAATATACCTAAGTCTGGTCCAATTATATTATGTGGAAATCACATGCATACACATGATCAATTTAATGTATTGTGTGTAACAAATAGAGTGGTTCACTACATGGCTAAAGATGAATATTTTAAAGGAAAAACAGCATGGTTTTTCAAATTAGCATGCTGTATACCAGTAGATAGAACTAAAAAAGATGAAAACGCTAAAAGTAAAGCAAGAGAAGTTTTAGAAAGAGGAGGAGCACTTGGTATATTCCCAGAGGGAACAAGAAACAAAACACTTGGTACAAAAGATGAAGTAGATTTACTACCATTTAAATTTGGTGCTGTATCACTTGCTAAAAAAACAGGGGCACTAATTGTACCATTTGGAATAAGTGGTTCTTACACAGGAAAAAAAGGAAAATTAACAACAAGAATAGGAAAACCAATAGACATTTCTAAAATGGAACTTGAAGAAGCAAATGAACTTTTAAGAAAAAATATACTTAAACTGATGAAAAAAAGTAAATAATAGTATATAATACTAGTAATTAGTGAGGTGGAAATCTTATGAGATTTATTTTAACAGCAGGAGGAACTGGAGGACATATATATCCAGCACTTTCTGTGCTTGATGAAATAAAGAAAGATAAGGGGAATAAATATTTATATATAGGAACAAAAAACAGAATGGAAAATGATTTGATTCCTAGTATGGGTATTCCTTACAGAGGTATTGATATATATGGTTTATCAAAAACTAACATGGTAAGAAATATAAAAAATGTTGGTTGCATAATAAAATCATATGAAGAATGTTTAAAAATAGTAGATGAATTTAAACCAGATGCAGTAATTGCGTTTGGTGGATATGTAACTCTTCCAGTATGCTTAGCTGCAAAAAAAAGAGGAGTTAAAGTCTTTTTACATGAACAAAATATGTTACCAGGAAAAACAAATATATATTTGTCAAAATTTTCTGACGCAGTATTTACATCATTCAAAGACGGAAGTAGAAAACTAAAATGTAAAAACATTATTTATACAGGTAACCCAGTTGCACAAAGAGCAATTGAATGTAAAAAATTCAACAAAACAGAATTAGGTTTTGATAAAAATAAAAAACTTATTATTATAGTAATGGGTTCACTAGGAAGTACATCTGTAAATGAAAAATTGCTTGATTTTTTAAGAACATATGAAAGAGAAGATACAGAAATATTATTTATAACAGGAAAGAAAAGTTATTCAGAATTAAATAATAATTTAATAGTACCAAAAAGTACAAAAATAGTACCATTCTTTGATAACTTACCAAGTTTATTCAAAAGTGCAGACTTAGTAATATCAAGAGCAGGAGCAAGTACAATTGCAGAAATAATGGCAACAAGAATACCATCAATCTTGATACCAAGTCCATATGTAGCAAATAATCATCAATACTATAACGCACTAGATCTAGTAGATAAAAATATGAGTCTTCTAATCGAAGAAAAAGATTTAGATAAAAAAACATTAGTGGATGCAATAGATGAAATGTTTAGTGAAAAAACATTTAAAGAAGTAAAAAAGAATTTAAGTGAAGTAAAAGATATATCATCAAGTACAATGATATTAGATGAAATAAAAAAGATGACAAAGGAAAAAAATGAAAAAAAGGGTAAAAAGAAAATTTAATTTTATAAAATTTTTAAAATTTATACTATTTATATTAATAATTTGTTTAATTATAAATTATCTTTTTAGTATAAAAACAAAAAATA